>JAZLHN010000148.1:0-7076 GCA_045616815.1 Acutalibacteraceae bacterium | reverse complement strand
CGTCCGCGTTCAGAAGGATATCCTTCGCGTCGGCGGGCTTGCCTTGAAGAATGAGTTTTTCGGCTTTTTTCAGCGCCGCGTTTTCCGTGAGCATTTTCCGCCTTGCGATCGCGTCGCATTCGGCTCTTAGCAAAAGCATGTTGTAGCGGTAATTATCGTTGAGTGCGGGGAAGTCCGCGGCTGCTTTCTGCAGCAGGAACAGCGTATAGTCGATCTGCGGATTGAGGTCGGGCGCACCCTCCCAGTTCTTTTCCAAGCCGAGGATCGCGTCGGTGAGAGCGGAAATATCGCAGCCGTAAAAGAAAAGCCGCGCGTAGTCTTCGATGATCGTTCTCACGTCCTGCGTCGGATCGAAGTCAAGCGCCGACCACAGCATTTTGTTTACGTCGTCGTTCACGCCCTCGGAATAGCTCACGCTGCCGATCACGTATTTTTCGGTAAGCTTATGAAGCAGAGCGTATTCCGCCGGGCGGGGATTGACGGATTCTCTGCCGCTTATATTGCACAGCGCATAATGCCAGTCGTCCGAAAGGAAATGCACCGGATATTCGCATCTTACGTTGTGGGTGATATCGGGATAAAAGCGGATGGGGTAGCAGGCGGGAACTTTCCTTCGCAGTGTATCGAGCTCAAAAGCGTGATTCGGACCGTGGATGACGCCGGCGATACTGCTTCCCGATTTTTTGAGTTCTTCGATGAATTCGTCGCCCCAGCCGTCGTAGCCGTGGGGCTGCTGCGCCGAGGGCCATACGCCCGCTTCGGGATGGTATTTTTTCAGCACCTCGTCGAATGCCTTGCAGCGGTCGAAAAGATCCTTCGGGGATAATTCTCCTGGATCGCCTCCGGGCGGGAAAAGAGCGTCGAAACGCTCGCAGAGTCCGAATACGCGTTCACGGTTGACTACGGCTTCTTCTTTCGTATCCTCGCAGTTCGGCGACCAGAGCGAAACGTCGAGGTCGAGCTTTTCGGCGTCCTTTACCGTTATGCCGAGCAGTTCCTCCTCGTCGTAGTCCATGATGGCGTTGCGGCAGGAAGAGCCGTTTTCATACGCCATGTGTTCCACGGTGTTCACGCCGAAATACATCATGTCGAGATAATAGCGGAAATAGTCCTCCGGATGCCATTTGTCGTAGGTGTTCGGCGTGTCGCGGTAGCCGAGCTGATGGCCGCGGATGGGCTTGTCGGGGACGTATTCGCCCGTGATGTCGCAAACGAAGCTTACGGTTTCGTCTTTATATTCCGTTTTACGTAAAAAAAGTCCCGCGGCGAACATGAGTCCTCTTATGCCCCGGGCGATGAAGACCGTGTTCCCGTTCTCTTCCGTTACTTTGAAGCGGTCTTTGGAGGCGATTTTTTCCTCCGTGCGGAAAATAACGCACGGAAAAACGGGATCGGTGCCGATAACGGGAGTGAAGCCCGTACGCAGGCAGATCTCGCGTGCAAAAAGGCCGGCGGCAAACTTTTCCGTGGGGTTCACGGCGGTGATATTCAGTTCTCCGAAACGCAGTTCTTTCATATCCGTTCTCCTGATCATATTTATTTTATACTATTATAAAGCGCCGTACAAGTCAATATAAAACGTAAAAAATGTAACGAAGTATATCGGAAAAATAAACAAATGATTAATATTTTCTATGTTCAAAATGCCAAAAATTTTCCCCGATTCGTAAAAAAAAAAATAAATGTTGATTTTGCAGATCGAATCCGATATAATGCAAATGTAAAAATATATTTTCGGAGGCATATTATTATGAAAAAAATTATTGCCGTATTTATGGCGGCTCTTATGATCTTCTCCTGCATGGGCGCTGCGGTTTTCGCCGCTGCCGTTGAACCTACTACGGAAATCGAATTCAGCGGTTCCGAAGAGGAAGAAAAAACCACCCGTAATATCCAGAATGATGAAGGTCTTGTCGTTCCCATCAATTTCAAGCAGCTCAAGATGTCCGTGATCTTCAAGATCATCGAAAAGATCATCAAGTTCGTTCTCAATCTCTTCGCGGGCGATGATGCCGGCAACGTAGACGAGAGCATCGCGGACGTTGTTTCTTCCGTTGCCGATGACGTAAGTCAGGCGATCGAAGAAGGTTCGCAGTTCATTGAAGACAACCAGTAAAACCTACGGAATACACAGGCGGAGAGCTCATAAGAGTTCTCCGTTTTTTTATTTATTTCAATAATTTTACCCATGAAAAAAAATTATTTTTCGCGGGGCGTTTTATCGACAAAATTGTTGACATTTGTCAAATCATGCTATATATTTATCTCATTAAAAATACTATTCGTTGTAAACGGAAAGGGGCTGCATAATTGGAAAACAACATCATTGTGGATCTCAAAAACATATCTGTTTCTTTTGACGGTGAGCAGATACTCAAAAATCTTAATCTCTACATCAGAGACGGCGAGTTTATCACGTTTCTCGGGCCTTCCGGCTGCGGCAAGACCACGACTCTTCGAGTGATCGGCGGCTTTTTGGAGCCCGATGACGGTGACGTCATCTTTGAGGGTAAAAAAATTAATGGTGTTCCTCCTCACAAGAGACAGGTGAACACCATTTTTCAGCGTTATGCGCTTTTTCCCCATTTGAACGTGTATGAAAATATCGCGTTCGGTCTTAAGATTCGTAAAGTCGGTAAAGCGGAGATCGACAAAAAAGTCAAGGAAATGCTTGCTCTCGTAAATCTCAAAGGATTTGAAGAGCGCATGATCGATTCTCTCTCCGGCGGACAGCAGCAGCGTGTCGCGATCGCCCGCGCTCTTGCCGTCGATCCCAAGGTGTTGCTTCTTGACGAGCCTTTAGGTGCTCTCGACTTAAAGCTTCGTAAAGATATGCAGGTGGAACTCAAAAAAATACAGAAGAGTCTCGGTATCACGTTTATTTACGTTACCCACGATCAGGAAGAGGCTCTTTCCATGTCCGATACCATCGTCGTTATGGACGCGGGCAAGATCCAGCAGATCGGATCTCCCACGGATATATACAACGAGCCCAAAAACGCCTTCGTGGCGGATTTCATCGGCGAGAGCAATATCGTAGACGGCGTGATGCACGCCGATAAGGTCGTTGAATTTTCCGGCCACGTCTTCGATTGCCTCGACGCGGGCTTCGGAAAAGACGAGGCGGTGGACGTCGTTGTCCGTCCCGAGGACGTGGACGTCGTTCCCGCGGAAAAAGGAATGCTCACGGGTACGGTCACGTCCGTTACCTTCAAGGGCGTACATTATGAGATCATCGTTGATATCGGCGGATTTTTATGGATGATCCAGTCCACCGATATACAGTACGTCGGAGACAAAATAGGTCTTCTTATCGAACCGGACGCTATTCATATTATGAAAAAGTCGGAATATTCGGGCATGTTCGGCGATTTCTCCAGCTATTCGGAGGAATTCGACGAGCTTTCCGATGTCAATGCCGGTCTTGATACGGAGGACACCGAAGATGAGTAAGGCAGTAACGATCGGAAACAAAAAAGCAACGCTCACTCCTTTCTCTTCGTGGATGGTGATCTTCGTACTCATCCCGATCGCGCTGGTCGTGTATTACGCATTTACGGGAGTTGACGGCTTCACGCTGTCAAACCTCAAATGGATATACACCTACCGCTCAACGCTGTGGCTTTCGGTCAAGCTTGCTTTTATCGCTACCGCGATCTCTCTTCTGCTCGCTTATCCCATCGCCTACAGCATGTCCCGCGCTTCCGAGCGCGTTCAGCGCAACGCAACGCTGTTCGTTATGCTTCCCATGTGGATGAATTTCCTCGTGAGAACGTACGCGTGGATGACGATCCTTGAAAATCAGGGGCTCGTCAATATGGCGCTCAGAGCGGTCTTTCCCGAATTTGCGGGACTTTCGCTCATCAACAACCACGGTGCGATCATTCTCGGTATGGTATATAACTATCTGCCCTATATGATCCTGCCCATCTATACCGCGCTTACGAAAATAGACGCTTCTCTTTTCGACGCGGCGCACGACCTCGGCGCCAAGGGCACGCAGGTGCTCGGCCGGGTCATCCTTCCCATGAGTGTACCCGGTATCATTTCCGGCATCACCATGGTGTTCATCCCCTCCATCTCCACCTTTATCATTTCCAAGATCATGGGCGGCGGCAAGGATTTCCTCATCGGCGACCTGATCGAGGACTATTTCCTCGGCAATTCCGGCGTCGTGAATTACAACATCGGCGCGGCTCTGTCGCTGGTCATCATGATAATGATACTGATCGCCACCTTTGTCATGAATCACTTTGACAAGGATGCCAAAACAAGCGGAGGTGGACTGATATGAACAAACTTCTCAAGGTTTATAATGCTCTTATCTTTTTGTTCCTCTATGCTCCCATCGCGGTCATCGTTGTGTTTTCATTCAACTCCGGCACGTCGAGAGCCGCTTTCGAGGGCTTTTCGCTCGACCATTATCTGGAGCTCTTCGAGGATGAACTGATCCTTCGTTCCCTTTATTATTCCGTGATCATCGCGATCGTTTCGGCGATCGTCGCTACCGTTATCGGCACTCTCGCCGCGGTGGGCATCAACAGCCTGAAGGGATGGAAAAAGTCCGTATTCCTCAGCGTGAACAACATCCCCGTTGTGAACCCCGAGATCGTTACGGCTATTTCCATGATGATCCTCTTCGTGTTCGTGCTCTCTTTCTTCAACGGTATGGAAATGGGCTTCTGGACTCTTCTGATCGCCCATATCACGTTCAATATCCCGTACGTCGTTCTGTCCGTACTGCCGAAACTGAGAGGCATGGATCACAATATCTACAACGCGGCGCTCGATCTCGGCTGCGCGCCCGGCAAGGCGTTCGTCAAGGTCGTTATCCCGCAGATCATGCCCGGTATCATTTCCGGTCTCATCATGGCTTTCACCCTTTCGCTCGATGACTTCGTGATAAGCTACTTCAACTCCGGCGCGACCTTCCAGACGCTGCCCATCACCATCTATTCGATGACGAAGAAGCCCTACGACTTAAAGCTCAACGCTTTGTCCACGCTCCTGTTCGTCGTGGTTCTCGTGCTTATGCTTGCGGTCAACCTCAAAAAGCCGCAGAAGAAGTCCGGGAAAAAGGCTAAGGCATAAGGAGGAAACGGAATGAAAAAATATCTTTCTCTCTTTATGGCTTTTCTGCTCATCCTGTCCTGCTTCGCTTTTGCGTCCTGCGATAACGTCGTTACCGCGGCAAACGGCGAAGGAGAAGGTGAGGACGCGCCTGCCGTGAGCGGCGAGGGTGTTACCATCAACGTCTATAACTGGGGCGAATATATCGACCAGTCCGTGCTCGACGTCTTCACCGAACGCACCGGCATCAACGTGAACTACACCACCTACGCGAGCAACGAGGAAATGTATTCCAAGATCGTCAGCGGAGCGGCGTCCTACGATGTTATTATCCCCTCGGACTACATGATCGCCAAGATGATCGACGAGGATCTTTTGGCGGAGCTCGACTTTGACAATATCCCGAACTATCAGTATATCGGCGAGGAATACCGCGGCAAAGAGTATGACCCCGAGGATAAATATTCCGTTCCCTACACCTGGGGCACCGTCGTTATCGTTTACAACACCGAGTATGTCGATGAAGAGGACGTTGCCGACGAGAGCATCGACCTTCTCTGGAACGAGAAATACGCCGACAAGATCCTTATGTTCGATAACCCCCGCGACGCGTTCGCTTTGGCGCACAACAAGCTCGGTCACTCTCTCAACACGCTCGATCGCGAAGAGTGGGAGCAGGCCGCCGACGAGCTTATCAAACAGAAATCGTTCGTTCAGGCCTACGTCATGGATCAGGTGTTCGATAAGATGATAAGCGGTGAAGCTTATATCGCTCCGTATTACGCGGGCGACGCCATGACTATGATGGACGAGAACGAAAATCTTGCCGCTTACGTTCCGGTCGAGGGCGCGAATCTGTTCTTCGACGCCATGTGCGTGCTCAAAAACAGCCGTCACAAGAAGGAAGCGGAGCAGTTCATCAACTTCATGTGCGATTCCGAGATCGCCGTTGCCAACGCCGAAGAGGTCTGCTACGCCATCCCGCAGATGGAGGCTTACTCCATGCTTGACGAGGAAACGCAGACCGACACCATGGTTTATCCGCCGCAGGAGGTCAAGGATCGCTGTGAGGTGTTCGCCAATCTTCCCGCCGAGGTTCTCGAGTGGCAGAGCGAGCTTTGGATCAAGCTGAAAACATCCTATTGATTTTGCGAAAGGCACGCCGCCGGCGTGCCTTTTGTTGTAGAGGAACAAAAATTTATCGCGCTTTTCCGTGAGTATTCTTTTATTATATTCGTGTAATGGTCGGAAGGCAAAAAAAGTCTTTCAAAAGGAGCGTGAAACAATGGACGTCGGCAGTGAGACTTACAAACGATTTCTGAACGGTGATAAAAGCGCCATGGCTGAGCTGATCAGAAATTACCGCGACGGGCTCATTCTGTATCTGAATACGGTCACGGGCAATATAGGTCTTGCCGAGGAGCTGGCGGAGGATACGTTCGTCAAGCTCGGTACACGCCGTCCGAAGGACAAGGGAAGCGGTAGCTTCAAAACGTGGCTCTATACCATCGCCCGCAATATGGCGATCGATTGTTTGCGCAGACAGTCGAAAAACGTTCGCGTGCCCATCGAGGACGTGGAGCAGAGCCTTGCGGATGAAGAAGAGCTTGAAGAGCGGATGATAAAAGACGAACGCAGGATCGCCGTTCATAAGGCTCTCGAAAAGCTGAACGAAAACTACCGTCAGGTGTTATGGCTTACGTATTTTGAAGACCTTACGGCAAAGCAGGTCTCAGAGATCATGCAGAAGAATCCCCACGCCGTCGAGGTCATGCTCTCCCGCGCAAAGGAAGCGCTCCGCAATCAGCTGCGAAAGGACGGTTTTGAGTATGAAGACCTATGATGAAACGTTTTCCTCCGTCATGGGGAAAATAGACGAATACGATATGAAAAAGAAAAAACAGCGTAAAAACGCCGCAAAAATCGGTATTTCGATGTTTGCCGTGTGCCTGCTTGCCGGTGTCGCCGTGTTTGCTCTTACGAAAGATCCCGTAAAGATACCGGAC
>JAZLHN010000147.1:0-6601 GCA_045616815.1 Acutalibacteraceae bacterium | reverse complement strand
CTTCATCTTTTTTTCCTATCCCCTCAAAAGGGGGTGTAAAAAAACGAAAGTTTTTTACACCCCCTTTTTCGTATCGTTTGCCGTTACGTACCGAACGTAAGCGTAGCGTCTGAAAAATGGATATTTTCCTGTGCTTTCTGGCGGGAGGCAAGCAGCATATCCTGCTTTTCATCCATCACGGTGAGCAGAGAATCGTTCACTTCTTTCAGCGCGGCGCCGGGAACCTGCTTCCAGTTTTCTTTGGGACTCATGCGGTAAAGCGCCCCCTTGCGCTCAGCGGATAACGGTATGCCAGCGTCTTTGCGCTCGCGCTCTTCTTTTCTCATCGACTTTGCAAGGCCGCGATCACTGATTTTGTTGTTTACAAGGTCGTTTACGAGTTTTGCCGTGGCTGCGCCCGCCACCGCGCCGATCAGCTCGTGCTTGGCATAGTGGTCGCAGATCTGCTCCACCGCGCCGGCGGCATCCGGATACTTCGGATCGTCAAGACCGAGTTTATCGACTTTTTTTGAGAAATGCTCGAAAGCGCAGACGGCTGCGACAGCTTTTTTGAGCGAATCCTGCTGTTTTTTATAGGCGGGAGAAGAGGGAGCCTGCGGAAGACCGTTTTTGTCAAGTTCGGAAAGCGCTTCCGCCGCTTTTTTGCCGAGACGGTCCATAACGGAGCCTTCGGGATATTTTTCAGTCAGTTCACGCATTTCATCGATGCGATCCTTGAGGCTCTTTTCAGCTTCCCTGTTTCTGAGCACGGGGATCCCGCTTTCGGCTTTTGCGATCTTTTTGAAGATCCGGTCATCCGGTTTCAATGCGCTCAGCTCGTCGAGAGATTTTTTCACGTCCTCTTCTTTCGCGCCGGGCATACGCTGCCAGCCGGGTTTTCCGGGCTTTTTATACACGGCGCCGTGCACGACGGCGTTGACGGGGATGAGATTACCTGCAGGATTGTTTTTCATTTCCTTTACAACGGCTTTTTCGAATTTCGCCAGTGCGGCGTCTTCGTTCAGAAGCCGTCTCATCTTCGAGGCGGGATTGTTATAAAGAGTTCTTTCCACAGCGGCGGAAGCCGTTAATTTGTTCAGTTCCTTCAGTATATCGGCGGAATGCTCACCGGAAGAAATAAGTTTTTCGCGCTGATTTTCGGGCAGATCTTTCATCGCGCCCTCCAACTGATCGACGAAAAGCAAGCCGGAAGCGGCTTTCTGCACCGCGGAGAAGCGCTTATCGTGATCGGGAGCGGCAGGATCGTCGGGAAGCCCCGTTTCCTTTAGTTCTTCCAGAGCGTCTTTCGCGTTTTTGATGACCGCGCCCATGGGAGAATCCTCAGGATAATTTTTCGCCTTGCGCAAAAGCTCGTATATCTTTTTGTCGATAAGTTCGATATCCTTCGCATCGGCTTTCTTTTCATCAGACACAGCGTTTTCAGGCTCTTCTTTTATATTCGCCTTTTCCTGTGCGGGCTCCTCCCGAGCAGCTTCTTTTTCCGAAGCAAGTTCTTCCTCCTTCGCGAGCTTCTGCGCTTCGTTGATAACGTCGGTCTCGAAACGGAGAAGTGCATTTTCGGACGTAAGCATACCGTTGAATTTTTCGGCGGGCTTTTCCTTCAGAGCATTGCGGATCGCTTCGTCCGGCACAAAGTTTTCGGCTTCATTGACGATCGCGGTCGACTCTTCGCTGCCGCGGGAATACTTATTCGCTTCTTCACCGGGCTTCGTTTCGATGGTATATTCCATAAAGTCGACGGAGAAAAGCTTTTTGGCGGCATTCGCCGCGCAGTCCAGCTGTTTAGCGTAAGAAGGCGAAGCGGGGTCTTCGGGGACACCGATTCTTTTGACCTCTTCCAAAGCATCCTTGGCCCGTATGATACCGATACCGATCGGAGAAGATTCGGGATAATTCTGCGCTTTTTCGTTCAGCTCGAAGATTTTGAGGTCGATATCGGAAAGAGCGTCGGCTTCCGCCTCTTTTTCTTTGAGCGAAGCCGCTGTCGCCTGCTCTAATTCTTTTGCCTCCTGCTCGATCTTCTGCTTCTCGTTGATAACGGCGGTTTCAAAACGAAGCAGCGACGTTTCGGAAGCAAAAATAGCTCCGAGCTTTTCTGCGGGTGAAATTCCGAGAGCCCCCTTGATCGCCTCGTCGGAAAATATCTTTTCCTCCTCGTCGGCGATCTCAACGGCATGTTCGAGATCGTTCAGATATTTTTCTCTTTCCGCGGCGGAACCGTTCTCGATGTAGTACTCCATGGCATCCACCGCCATCAGAGTTCCGGCGGCCTTCACGGCGGCGTTCATCTGCTTTTCATACGACGGGGAGGCGGCATTTTCCGGCGAACCGGTTTCTTTCAGTTTTTCAAGCGCTTCCCTTGCGCGGGTTATTTCCAGACCGATCGGAGACAAAGCCGGATACTGCTCTGCTTTACGGTCCAGTTCGAATATTTTGGCATCGACGTCGGAAAGAGCATCGGCTTCCGCTTCTTTTTCTTTCAGCGAAGCCTCTTTTGCAAGCTTGATATCTTCCTGTTCCGCAGCGTTCATTTTCTCTTCGGCGGGAACTTTCACTTCCGGTGCCTGCTTCGTGAAAACGCGCACGGAGCCGTCCGCCATCGTGATCTTTATCTCATTCCCGGATTCCTCCACGGAAACCGCCGTGTCCGCCTTGGAGAGAACGTCGATCGGTTCTGGCGTTGCGGGAGTGGGATCGGTAAGCTGTACCTTCTCCTGCTCGGGAATATATTCAAGTTCTTCTTTTTCGGGAGCGGGGTCTTCCTTTTTTACCTCCGGCGCGGGCGTCGGCGGCATCGGAAGCTTGGAGGACTTTACGACGAAATCCTTTGACGCCGCAAGCGAAGCGGCGGTGTTCAGCTTATTGTAATACGGATTTCCCTTTACCGACTGCATCTGTTTGTTGTATTCCTTGACCGAGGGGATATCAATGCCCAGATAGTCCAACAGTCGGAGGAAAATATTCGGGCGGCTGATCTCCGGAGGCGTATTGTACGCCATATTCATGAATCCGTCGTCACCATCGTCACCGTATTTCCGGAAAGGTCCGGATTCGCGTTCGGCGACGTAAAATGACGCGTTGTTTGCGGTGATCGTTTCCGCCACCCGTTCGGGAGAAGCGTCCTTCGGCAGAGAGATCTTATTTCCGAAACCGTCACGGAGCACACCGAGATCACAGGCAGCTTTTACCCACTCTCCGTCTTTGTATTTTTTCAGTTCGTTACCGTAACCGGCGTTTATCATCAGACCTTTCAGATAATCCAGTTTCGTTTTCTGCCGCTCATTCATATAAGAGAACAGCGGCGATGAATCGAAAACTTCTTTTTCGCCCTCTTTTTTCGGCATACGAATCCCTCCGTTCGCAAAAGCATACGTGTTTTTTTATCCGCTGCGATCATATCTTACGGACGTTAACAGATGTAGAACAGCAAAAATATATTTTCATTATATACGCTCTGCAGCAGAATGTAAAGCGTTTACTTGTTTTTTCGTTCCGACACGCCTTCGGCCGTTTTTTCGCGTTCATAAAATATATACATTACAATAAGAAAAAAACTCTTGAAAATTTGTTATACATTTGTTAACATATAAGTGCTAATATTTGCCCGACGGAAGGGAAAAACGATATTCCCTTCCGATACCATCAAAACAAATAAATATCTTTCAGGAGGAAAACAAAATGAAAACTCTTAACGGCAAACATACCCTTGCGACCACCGGAACCTCTCTCGGCGCCCTCATTCTCGGCAGTGTGACCGCTTTCGCGGAAAGCACCAACAGCGTTATTGATTCCGTGACCACCCCCATCGTTGATCTTATCAATAGCCTTCTTACTCCCGTTCTTTCCATCGTAGGTGCTCTCGGTGCGCTCTTCTGCGTTGTACTCGGTGTTAAATACGCAAAGGCAGAAGAACCTCAGGACAGAGAAAAGGCAAAGGCTCATCTCAAGAACGCCATCATCGGCTTCGTTCTCATCTTCGTTCTCATGCTCGCTCTCAAGCTCCTTATGCCCGCTCTTACCACCTGGGTACAGCAGAACGGCGTTACCAACGGTTAATCACAGTAACTCTACGGGGGAGCGGCACAGCCGTTTCCCCGCGTTGTTCAAAATACGGAAAATTTTTCCGTGTTTTGAAGAGCGCGGAACATGTAAACTTTTTACAAAAATAGACGCGCGCGGCTGACAGAGCCGGGAGCTGACAGCCGAAGGAAGAATTTCCGGCGGCTGTATTTGGCGGTTATTTCAGTGTTTTTTTCATAGAAGTACATGGAGGAAAAAAGGGTGTTCAAATCAGTTAACGAAAAGGTGAAAAAATTATCGCCTGTTAAAATAATACTTATCGTTCTCATCGAGATCCTCGCCGGCTTCATCGTCGGCTTCCTGCTTCTCAACTTCGTCAATCAGGTCGGCGATATCGTAGCGGGCAAGGGCTTTCATCTTGACTGGAATATCCTGAAGGAATGGAAAACGTGGGGCTACGGTTGGGCAGCCATCATCGTTTTCGTACTGTTCACTTTTTTCGGCGATTCCATCTTAAAATTCTTCGGACACAATACGGATCATCTGCTTTCGAGCGACGCACAGCGCATTGACACAGGTCTTGAAAACAGCCGTTTCCTCACCGACAAGGAAAGAGATGCCAATTTTCCGAAGTTCACCTACGATAAGATCGGCGAAGTACAGAAAGACGGTGTGCCGATCCGTGCGGTACTCGACAAGAAAGGAAACTTACAGTGCAACTTCCTGCCCGGCACGCATTCGCTCGTGATAGGTGCCACCGGTTCCGGTAAGACCACCACCTTCATCAATCCGATGATCCAGCTTTTAGCGGCGACCAACTGCGGAAGCTCGATGATCATGACCGACCCCAAGGGCGAACTTTTCGATCTTCATTCAAAATTCCTGCACGACAGAGGTTACGAAGTGCTCGTTTTGGACCTCAGAGATACCTATTCCTCCTCCCGCTGGAATCCTCTCGGCTCGGTATGGGATATGTACCGCGAGTATTCCGATTTAGGCAAAAGCATAAAAATACACCGCGACCCGTTTAAGAATTATCCCGATCTCACGTCCGCCGACGGAAACGATATTCCCGAAGGCACTCTTTGGGCGGAAGCGTGCGGAAAAGCATATGCCGATCTTCGCCGCTGTCAGGATGAGATCGCCGTAGCGAGACAGAAGATCTACGACGAGATGTATGAAGACCTCTCCGATATGATAGCCGGCATCTGCCCCATCACGAACGAGAAAGACCCGCTTTGGGAAAAAGGCGCGAGAAGCATCGTCACCGCCACCTGCCTTGCCATGCTCGAGGACAGCGAAGACGAACGCCTCGGCATGACGAAAGAAAAATTCAACTTCTACAACGTCAACAAGATCCTTTCCAATTCCGAAAACAATTACGAGCAGCTCAAAAACTACTTCGAGGGACGGTCGCAGCTTTCCCAGGCGTATACTCTCTCCCGTCAGGTGCTCGCCGCGGCGGAGCAGACGCTTTCGAGCTATATGTCGATCACGTTCGACAAACTGTCCATCTTCAATGACAACGGAATATGCGGACTCACCTCCGATACCGACATCCACGCGGAACAGTTCGCGAACAAGCCTACCGCGCTTTTCCTGAAAATACCGGACGAAAAGGATACCCGTCACGGCATCGCTTCCCTTTTCGTACTCAGCATGTATAAGGCTCTGATAAAAGTGGCGTCGGCAAGAGAGGATCTTTCTCTGCCGAGAAACGTATATTTCATTCTCGACGAGTTCGGCAATATGCCGAAGATCGAAAAATTCGGTCAGATGATCACCGTAGGCCGTTCCAGAAAAATATGGTTCCACATGGTCGTGCAGAGCTATTCACAGCTCAATAACGTATACGGTGAGACCGTTGCCGATATCGTAAAATCGAACTGCGGTATGAAAATGTTCATCGGTTCCAACGATATAGGCACCTGTAAGGAATTCTCCGAGCTGTGCGGCAACATGACCGTTAAAACGACCTCAACGTCGAGCCAGCTGAGCGGCAAAGAAGACAACGTAAGCCTTTCGAGCCAGACGCAGGTGCGTCCGCTCATCTATCCTTCCGAACTGCAGAAACTCAACAACAAGCAATCCACCGGCAACGCCATCATCGTTACGTTCGGCAACTATCCGCTCAGAACAAAATATACCCCGTCCTATATGTGTCCGCTCTATCAGATCGGCAGGATGAACAGCGACGACATGCGGGTGCATATGTTCATCGCCGAAGAGGTCCACTATGACGTTGCCGCAAGAAACGACCTCATTTTAGGCAGCAATTGACAGTTCAACATCAGGAGTATAAACTACGATGAAAAAATTATTGTATGCCGTATGCGCGATCTTCTTCGCGGCGGCTCTCACAGCGGCAGTTTCCGCCACCTCCTACAGCGACGTGGATATGGATTATTCCGGCGTGCTCGGTTCGTATTATGAAACCGACTCAGCGCAGAAAACGGAGCAGACTTCCCGCATCGCGATCACGCCGACCGTTTCCTATTCCCCGAAGGAGAAACTCTATTATTATTCCGTAGCCGATATCGCGGCGCCTTTCCGTTCGAACGTGATGGACGGAATGATCACG
>JAZLHN010000146.1:0-2247 GCA_045616815.1 Acutalibacteraceae bacterium | reverse complement strand
TAAGGAAATCGCTTACGCGATTTGATTCTATCACTTGAAACTATTCACTTGTTCGACAACATTAAGAGCGATATATTGCTTTAGTTGCTCCCGTTTGTACCTGCTTTTATATAAACGGGTACGGGCGAAGCCCGTCCACATATCAACTTTCAACTCTCAACTTTCAACTCTCGGCAGTTTAGCGGCGAAGCCGCTAAACTGCGATTTATCGCAGTTTCGTGATCCCGTCCGCGATCACGCCGAAGACGGGGGTGCAGTCGCCGGAAACGCCGTCTTCGTTCAATATACACACCGCATATTCGGGGGCGTCCGCCGGAAAGAAGCCGCAGAACCACGTGCAGAGTTTTTCGACACCGTTTTCATCGTATTTTCCCGTCTGCGCCGTGGCGGTCTTTCCCGCCGAGGAAACGAAGGTCGGCGCGCCCGAAGCGCCCGTGCCCTCCTGCATATTCAGCCGGAGGCTTTCGTTTATCACGGCGCACACGCCCTCGTCGAGCGCGCGGTATGAGCTCTCCGGCGCATAATAGGCGTATTGCTTTCCGTTTTCATCCACAAGGTATTTCGTGATAAAGGGGGGCGTGAATATGCCGCCCATAGCAAAGCAGGCGTAGGCGGCAGCCAATTGCAGAGGCGTTCCGAGCAGCTCCCCCTGTCCGAAGCAGAAATTGGCGAGCGCCGCCGGAGAGGCAAGGTCTTTTTCCTCCGGCAGATTCCCCGCGGCGGAAACGATGCCGGAGGCGAGCCGTATCTCCTTGCCGAAGCCAAAAGAGGAACAGACGTCAAGGATATGCCCCGCCCCCGTTTTGAGCCCGATATCAATAAAATAACAGTTGCAGGAATTGCACACGGCGTCGTTGAGCAGTTCTTTTCCGTGCGCTCTGCGGTTGTAGCAATGGAAGATCGCGCCGTCCGCGTCGTACCAGCCAATACATTCGAAATCGTCGTTCACTGCCGTACCGTTTTCGATCGCCGCCGCGGCGATAAAGGGCTTGAAGACCGAGCCGACCGGATACGCGTTCAGCGCTCGGTTCAGAAACGGGCTCCGTTCATCCGCTAAAGAGGCGGCAAGGTCGTTTACGTCGTAAGCGGGAACGCTCACCGACGCTAAGATCTCTCCCGTGCCCACACGGAGTATCACGCACGCCCCTTTTTCTATGCCGGCCTCCGCCATCGCACGCTCGGCGATGCGCTGGATATCCGCGTCCACAGTGAGCACGATGCCCGCTTTCGAGCGATATCCGTCGTTTTCCGTCGTCAGCCCGTCGCCGAAAAGGATATTGCCGCGCGCATCCACGGAATAGCTCACGCCGATCTCGCCCGAGGCATCGTCCAAAATACGGTCGAAGACTTTTTCAATGCCGCACACTCCCCTGCCTTCGCCGTCCGTATAGCCGAGGATATGCGTACACAGCCGCTCGCCTCCGTAACGCTCAGAAGTCTCCACGTTCACGGACAGAGGCGTTTCGGCGATCTTCGTTTCGGTCTCACGGCAGAGAAGCACACCGTTTTCCGTTTCGGGGATATCCTCGCCCGTGCACGCCCGCATGAGCGGCAGGGAAAGAGGCGAAGAAAGGATGACCGCCGTATTGGTGATTTTTCCGTTGACGAGAGGGCGCATATTCCGGTCGTAGATATTCCCGCGCGACTTTCCGAAGCTCACGTATTTTTTCGTGACCGTCACCGCTGTTTGTGCCACGGGCGAAGTCTGGATATACCCGATGCGCGCGAGCACGGCGGAGAAAAGCACGCACACCGCGGCGAAGACCGCCACGGGACGGAACGATATCTTTTTCATAAACGACCTGCCTTTTTTTATTTACGTTTAGTGTTTCGTCTCTTTTCGCAAATATTACAATAAGGTTAAAATAAACGGAAACAACTTGTTTTTTCGGGCGTTCGGATGTATAATTTTCCAAACGACAAAATACAGACAGGAACTATCGTTATGCCGCTGAAAGAAATGCCCGGCTTTATTTTTTCTCATAAAAACGTGCTCAACACCGTGATATGCTCGCTTCTCACGGCGTTTTTTCTCATTTTACAGCTCATTCTGATGAAGCGGAACGCCCTCACCGTCGTATTCGACGTGGTGATCCCCTTCACCGCCGCCGTCACTTTCGCCTGCTATTCCATCACGATGGCTTACGACCGGCCGTTCATCCTTATCTGTCCGCCGATGGTGTATTTCATCTCTCTGCTGATCGACCAGCTCTTTTCCGTGGAGGTCGGCGTGGGAGAAACCTATCC
>JAZLHN010000145.1:0-7997 GCA_045616815.1 Acutalibacteraceae bacterium | reverse complement strand
ATGATTGCGGGCACGGGCTCCAACGACATCGCCTATGCCATCGACCTCACAAAATTTGCCTGTGAGATCGGCTACGACGGTATGCTGCTTGTGACACCCTATTACAACAAGGCGACCCAGAACGGTCTGATAAAGAGCTTCACCGCCATAGCGGACGAGAGCACCAAGCCATGCATCCTTTATAACGTGCCGTCCAGAACGGGCGTGAACATCGAGCCGCAGACCTATGCCGCTTTAGCCGATCATCCCATGATCTCGGGCATCAAGGAAGCGAATTCCAACATCTCCAAGATCGTTGAAACGATGTCGCTTGTCGGGGATAAGCTGGATCTCTATTCCGGCAACGACGATCAGATCGTACCGCTGCTCTCCGTGGGCGGCGCGGGCGTTATCTCGGTGCTTTCCAATGTGCTTCCCCGTCAGACCGCGGAAATGTGCGACAAATACTTTGCGGGCGACGTAAAGGGCGCCGCGAAGATGCAGCTCGATTATCTGCCGCTGATCAACGCGCTGTTCTGCGAGGTCAATCCCATCCCCGTCAAGGCGGCGATGGCAGCGATGGGCTTTTGCGAAAATTACGTGCGTCTGCCTCTCACGCCCATGGAGGACGCGCACAGAGAAAAATTGCTCGCTCTCATGCGTGAGCAGGGGTTGGATGTATAATGGATATCATTATAAACGGTGCCCTCGGACGGATGGGCACGGAAGTAAAGAGGATTGTGGGTGAAACGGACGATTGCTCCGTTGCCGCCTGCGTCGATATCGCCGGAGACGGCGGTGAATGCTTAAAAAACATAGCCGATTTCAGCGGAAAAGCGGACGTGATCATCGACTTTTCCAACCATGCCGGCACGAAGGAGCTGCTTTCCTATGCCGTAAGCACCGGTACCCCCGTGGTGCTTGCCACCACGGGACACACGGACGAAGAGCTTGCTTTGATCGGCGAAGCGGCAAAAAAGATCGCCGTGTTCCGTTCGGCGAATATGTCCCTCGGCGTCGCGCTTTTGGCGGAGCTGGCGGTCAAGACCGCCTCCGTCATGCCGGACGCGGACATTGAGATCATCGAAACGCACCACAACCGCAAGCTGGACGCTCCGAGCGGCACGGCGCTGATGCTCGCGAACGCCATTAAGACCGTCCGCGAAAAAGCCGAATTTAAGCTCGGCAGGGCGGGGAACGCCAAACGCGAAAAGAACGAGATCGGCATCCACGCCGTAAGGCGCGGCAATATCGTGGGCGTCCATGAGATCGTCGTTTCCACCGATACGCAGACGATAACGCTCCGACACGAGGCGCACACCCGCGCTCTGTTCGCCGATGGCGCGTTATCGGCGGCGCGGTTCCTGGCGGGCAGACCGGCGGGGCTTTACGATATGAACAGCATAGTAAAGGGAGAGTAAATTTTATGATAAGAGTGGGAATCGCCGGTTACGGCAATCTCGGCAGAGGCGTGGAAGCGGCGGTGTACAACGCGCCCGATATGGAGCTGGTCGCCGTGTTCACAAGACGCAGCCCGAAAACGGTACATATAAAAACGGAAAATGCTGAGGTGCTTCCCTTTGACAGCCTTGCCGACTATAAGGACAGGATCGACGTGATCGTCAACTGCGGCGGCAGCGCGACCGACCTGCCCGTCACCACCCCCGTTATCGCCGAAAGCTTCAATGTGGTGGACAGCTTTGACACACACGCTAAGATTCCGGAGCATTTCGCCGCCGTGGACGAAAAGGCGAAAGCGGGCGGTAAGATCGCCGTTATTTCGGTGGGCTGGGATCCCGGTATGTTTTCCCTCAACCGTCTGTATATGAACGCGATCCTGCCGAACGGCGCGGATTACACGTTCTGGGGCAGGGGCGTCAGTCAGGGGCATTCGGACGCCATCCGCCGCATCGAGGGCGTTATCGACGCGCGGCAGTATACTGTGCCCGTTCAGAGCGCTGTGGAGCGCGTGAGGAACGGCGAACAGCCCGAGCTGTCCGTCCGTGAAAAGCACACGCGCGAGTGTTATGTTGTCGCCGCGGAGGGCGCGGACAAGGAGCGCATCGAAAACGAGATAAAGACGATGCCGAACTATTTTGCGGACTACGACACCACCGTGACCTTTATCACGCCTGACGAGCTGAAAAAGAACCACTCCGGTATCCCACACGGCGGCAGTGTGATCCGCACGGGCGCGACCGGCTTCGGTTTGAACACGAAGCATACGGTTGAGTACAGTCTTAAATTGGAGTCAAACCCGGAATTTACGGGTAGCGTGCTCACGGCGTTCGCGAGGGCGGCGTACAAACTGCATGAAAAAGGCGAGAGCGGCTGCAAAACGGTGTTCGATATCCCGCCCGCCATATTGTGCGAGCAGAACGGAGACTATTTAAGAGCGCATATGCTTTGATAAGCAAAGGGACGTTAAAATGATTTGTGATAATCTGGCTGTGAATGAAAAAGGAAATCTCTGCTTAGCGGGACACGATACGACTGTGCTTGCCGAAAAATACGGTACGCCCGCCTATATCATGGATGAGCGCAAAATACGGGAAAAGTGCCGCATCTATAAAAAAGCCATGACCGAATGCTTCGGCGAAGGCTCCCTGCCGCATTTCGCGAGCAAATCGCTGTGCTTCAGGCGCGTCTATGAGATCATGCGTGAGGAGGGCATGGGGATCGACGTTGTTTCCTCCGGTGAAATATACGTCGCCGCAAAGGCGGGCTTTGATCTGAGTAAAGCATATTTTCATGGCAACAACAAAACCGACGCCGATATCGCCTTTGCCATGGAAAACGCCGTGGGTTGTTTTGTGTGCGATAACGCGGACGAGCTTTGCGCCATAGACCGCGAGGCTGCCCGCCGCGGTATCAGGCAGGACATTCTTTTACGCATTGCTCCCGGCATAGACCCCCACACCCACGCCAAAATTTCCACCGGCAGCGTGGATTCCAAGTTCGGCGTTGCCATAGAAACAGGGCAGGCAAAGGAATTTTGCTCTTTGGCTCTCCAAAAGGAGAATATCCGCTTAAAGGGCTTTCATTGTCATATCGGCTCTCAGATATTTGACTGTCAACCGTTTTGCGATGCGGCGGAGATCATGACCGGCTTTATGGCTGCCATGAAAAAAGAGCTGCATTATGAAGCCGAAGTCCTGAATCTGGGCGGCGGTATGGGTGTGCGATATGTGGAAACCGATCCTATGATCGATTATGCGGCAAATATAAGAAGTATTTCCGAAATATTAAAAAAACGCTGTGCCGAATTGCAAATAAAAATGCCCGTCATCCTGATGGAACCGGGCAGAAGTATTGTGGCGGACGCCGGACTCACGCTGTATACCGTGGGCGGCACAAAGCAGATACCGGGGGTTAAGAATTATGTTTCGGTGGATGGCGGTATGCCCGATAACCCCCGATACGCGCTTTACGAGTCCGCTTATACGGTGGTTTTGGCAAACAGGGCGGACGAGCCCGTCGGGGAAACGTATACCGTTGCCGGACGCTGCTGCGAGAGCGGCGACCTTATTCAGGAGTATGTAAAGCTGCCGAAGGCCGAGCGCGGCGATATTCTCGCCGTACTGACTACCGGTGCTTACAATTACGCCATGTCGTCGAATTACAACGCGATCGCAAAGCCTCCGGTCGTCATGCTTGACGGGGAGAAGGAATACGTCGCCGTGCGGCGGGAGACCTTTGAGGATATGACAGCGTGTCAGATATAAAAAACGACGAAGTTTGCGCCCGGCGGAAGGAATTCCCTCGAGCGTTTCTTTTTTTATCAATTTCCGAAAAACGGAAAAACGAACGTCGCTCACCTCTGAAAAAAGGCGGGCGACGTTTTCTTTGATCGGTTATTGCTCCGTGCGGTGATGTCGCGTCCGGAGCGTCAGCGATTCAGTTCCTTTACGAGCATCGGGAGCGCTCTTTCAAATTTTACGCCGTAGGGATGCGTTTCGTCGTCCAGCGTACGGCGGATGCTTTCGCACACGAACTCGGCGGCCAGCGACGCCGCTTCAAAATAGGTCTTTCCCTGCATGACGGCGCCGGTGAACGCGGCGGCATAGCAGTCGCCGGTCCCGTGATAGCTTTTGGGTTCTTTATCGGTGAAGTAGTATCGGATCTCTTCGGAAGAAGGATCGTATACCGCGACGCCGATCTTGTTTTCCTGCAGGCCCACGCCTTTCAGGATCACGGTCTTCGCGCCGAGCTTCGCGAGAGCTTCCAGCAGACCTTTGATATAGTCTTCGTTATGGCCGGTCAGTTTCATTTCATAGCCGGTCATAAAGGCGGCTTCCGTGATGTTCGGAAGGATGACGTCGGCGCCCGCGCAGAGCTCCGCCATATTCTTTACGAAAACGTCGTCGAAGCCGTAATAGAGCTTTCCGTTGTCCGCCATCGCGGGATCGACGATCATGAGACCGTCTTCCTTGATAACGTTTTTCCGCAGAGATCTTACGTATTCGATCTGCGTTACGGAGCCGAGATAGCCCGTGTAGAGGCAGTCGAGACGTATGCCTTCCTTTATCCAGTGCTTTTCGATCGCGGGGATGTCGTCGGTCAGATCGCGGAAGGTGTAGCCGGTAAAACCGCCGGTATGGGTGGACAATACCGCCGCCGGGATCATGGCGCATTCCACGCCGCAGGCGGATATGATGGGGTGCGCCACCGTGATGGAGCACTGTCCGTAGCAGGAAATATCCTGTATGGTCACAACTTTTTTATCTGTCATGGTTTTCTCCTCCGAAATTGCACTCTTGCAATGATGTTAATTTTAGTATATACTGTATTTGAATATATTAAAATAGTCAGAATGAGAGAGTTTTATAATACCAGATGAAAGAAACGGCAGGAAATAAGAAAAAAGAATCCGCATACCTGCGGCTTTATCGGCGTGTGCGGGAGGATATTCTGAACGGCGTATATCCGTTCGGCGCAAAGCTTCCGTCCAAAAGGAGCATGACGGACGCCTCGGGCGTGAGCACCGTGACCGTGGAACACGCATACTCTCTTCTGTGCGACGAGGGCTATGCGGAATCGCGGGAGCGGAGCGGCTATTTCGTCACGTTCAGTCCCGGCGACGTTTTTTCGTCCTCCGTTTCCCCGGAGCCGACCGTGTTTTCCGCGGCGGAGAAGGAGAGCGTTCCGAAACCGGAATTCCCCGTGTCGGTGCTCACGAAGACCATGCGGCGGGTCATGAACGACTACGGCGACGAGATCCTCGCGCGTTCGCCCAACGAGGGCTGCGTCCGTTTGCGGGAGGCGATAAAAAATTATCTCGCGCGCAGCCGCGGCATACGGGCGGACGTGTCGCAGATCGTTGTTGGCGCCGGTTCGGAGTATCTGTACGGGCTCATCGTGGAAACGCTCGGCAGAAACAGAGTATATGCGATCGAAGAGCCGTCCTATAAAAAGATCGAACAGGTGTACACGGCGAGCGGCGTGAAATATGAAAAGCTTCCGCTCGGCCAGAACGGTATCGACAGCCGTGCACTGAAAAAAAGCCGTGCGGACGTGCTGCATATCTCTCCGTACCGGAGCTTCCCGAGCGGCGTGACCGCCGACGCCTCCAAGCGGCACGAATATATCCGCTGGGCGGAAAACGGGCGTTATTTGGTGGAGGACGATTTCGAGTCGGAATTCACCGTGCTCAAAAAGCCGGAGGAAACTCTTTTCGCCCTTTCGGACAGGGAAAACGTCATTTACGTCAACACCTTCTCCATGACCGTGTCGCCGTCTTTGCGCGTCGGGTATATGATCCTGCCTCCGGGGCTTTGCGAAGAATTCCGGAAAAAAGCAGGTTTTTATTCCTGCACCGTGCCCACGTTCATGCAGTTCGTATTAGCGGAGCTCATTTCCAACGGCGATCTCGAACGGCACGTGAACCGTGTGCGCCGTAAGAAACGGAATGAAATGAACAAATAAATTGACATCCGTCTTTTTATGTAATAAAATAAAGAAAAATTAATAAAGGAGTACTTTTTATGGACAATAATCAGCGGCCTCACAGCCGTAAAAAGACCGTCGGTACCGGCTCCGCGCAGGTACACGTCGGCCATCAGGTCAACACCGGTTCCGGCTCCGTGGGTGGCGCTTCCCATTCCGGCGGGGCGCATTCCGGCGGCGGAAACGGCAATCGCGCTTCCTCCGGCGGCGGCCTTTTGGGCAGTCTGCTCGGCGGCAAGCTCAGCCTCAAGACCATCCTCATCATCGTGGCCGTGCTCGTGATCGGCTCGATCGTTCTCAAGGGTTTCGGCGGTCAGGGCAATGATATCGACATCGACGGCGGCGACGATTATTCCGACGTTTCCACCACCGCTCCGCAGCAGAATTCCGGCGCGTCGTCCTATGCGGACGCCGATACCAAGGTATCCAACCTTGCGCGCGCGAAATACGTCACGCCCGTGGGCGGCGGCAATGACACCGTCACCATCATGGTGTACATGTGCGGTACCGACCTTGAATCCAAGTACGGTATGGCTACCAAGGACCTGCAGGAGATGGCACGCGCCACGCTCTCCGATAAGGTGAACATCATCGTGGAGACCGGCGGCTGCAAGAGCTGGCAGACCAAGGGAATATCCAATTCCAATAATCAGATCTATCAGGTGAAAAACGGCGGCCTCACCGTTCTTGAAAAGAATGCCGGTCAGTCCGCGATGACCGACCCCGCCAACCTTACCTCGTTCATCAAATACTGCGCCGAAAATTATCCCGCCGACCGCAGCATGCTCATCTTCTGGGATCACGGCGGCGGTACGCTCTCCGGCTACGGCTACGATGAGAAATATCCCTCGTCCTCTTCCATGACGCTCGGCAAGATCGACACCGCTCTCAAAAACGCGGGCGTGAAATTCGACTGGATCGGCTTCGACGCCTGCCTGATGGCGACCCTCGAGACCGATATCGTCTGCGCGCAGTACGCGGACTATTTCATCGGCTCCGAGGAGACCGAGCCCGGTACCGGCTGGTACTACACCAACTGGCTCACCAAGCTTTCCAAAAACACCTCCATGTCCACCGTGGAGATTTCCAAAAACATCATCGACGATTTCGTTTCTTCCAGCAAATCCGCTTCCCGCAACGCGAAAGTCACTCTTTCCGTCGTTGACCTTGCCGAACTGCAGGGCACCGTTCCGGTCGCGTTCCGCGACTTCGCTTCTTCCACCAACGAAAAGCTTCAGAGCGGCGAATATAAGAATGATTTTGCCGGCGACTGCACCGGTACGCGTCAGTTTGCCGAAGCGAACAAGATCAATCAGGTGGATATGATCGACCTCTGCAAGCGCATCGGCACGAGCGAAGCGAAAGACCTCGCCTCCGCGCTGCAGGGCTGTGTCAAGTATAACAAGACCACCATTTCCAACGCCAACGGCATCAGCGTATTCTTCCCCGTTTCCGGTTCCACGGGCGTGAAGAACGCCGTTTCCTCGTATAAAGAGATCGGTATCGACAGCGAATATTCCGAATGCGTGAAGTCCTTCGCCAGCCTTCTTATGGGCGGCCAGATTGCAGGTTCCGCCACGCAGATTCCCGATTTCGGTTCGCTTTTAGGCGGCGGCGACTTCGGTTCGATCATAGGCAATATTCTCGGCGGCTCCGGCAGCACCGGCAGTTCCGGCGGACTGGACCTCGGCTCGGTGATCGGCTCCGTTTTGGGCGGCAGCTCAAGCGGCAGTTCAAGCCTCGGCTCGAATATCGCCGGCTCGCTCATCGGTTCGCTCTTAGGCGGCGGCACGCAGTCCTCCTCCGCTTCCACCTCTCCCATTCCCGCGCTTCTCGGCACCTTCCTCGGCGGCTCTTCTCAGAGTTCCTCTTCCTCCGCGGGCTTCAGCCTCGATCCGTCCATGATCACCAATCTTTTAGGCGCCTTCTCCGGCAAGAGCCTGCCCCAGCAGTATGATTGGGTAGACACCGAACTGATCGCCGATCAGGCCGAGAGCATCGCAAATGACTTCGTGGATCCTTCCCGCATCAAGGCGACCGAAAAGAACGGCAAAAACGTTCTCGAGCTCACC
>JAZLHN010000144.1:0-6489 GCA_045616815.1 Acutalibacteraceae bacterium | reverse complement strand
TCCACGTACTCCCACGCCGTCTGCAGGTCGACGTTTTCGCCCGTCGTTTTGATGGAGCCGGGCATGAAGCAGTTTACGGATTCCGCTTTGATGTCGTTCGCTTTCAGCTCGGAAACGAACTCGCTGAATTTCTCGTCGCTGTCCACGGCAAGGAGGGAGAAACAGGACTCCACGTAATCAAAGCCGTATTCCTTCGCGAGTTTTATTTTGGAGGCGTCGCCGCCGATACAAACACCGTAACGCATAATTTTTTCCTTTCAGAAAACAGTATAATATTTTAAGTTTTCAGAGTTCGATCGTTTTGTAATGATCCGGGATATAAATTCCCGAAAGGAAGCTCCGGCAGGAAAGCTCTATTTTGTCGTCGTACACGTCCATGATGAAGCCCGTGCCGTCGTTGTATTCAAAGCTCGGGAGATTCAGAAAATACAGATTCTCGTTCGCTTTCTCAAAGCTCTTGTCGTCGAGTCTGTGCAGATGTCCGCTTATGAACAGTATTTTGTTTTTCGCGGAATATTTTTTGAGTATCGCTTCCACCGCTTCGCTCTGTTCGCCGATGCCGCCCTCGACCGCCCATTTTTCGGGGATGCCGTTGCGCGTGTCCGGCGACTGATGGTTGATAACGAAGATCGGTTTGCCGGAGGTGGAGGCGAGCGCCAGCGTGCGGTCGAGCCATTCGAGCTGCTCGGGGGAAACGTACATCGTATTGTGCATGAGCTTATCCGTGCCCATGACGATGAAGTAATAGCCGTTCACCGTGGTGAGGTAGTAGGGCGCGTGAACGTCCCTGCCGCAGAAACGGCAGAAGTCCTCGAAGAGCTGCTCCGCCTCGTGATAATACGGATAGATGCTCGTACCGCGGCAATCGTGATTGCCGAACTGAGGGATCGCTTTCTGCGCGTTGGCGTACACCGTGAAAAGCCGTTTGAGAAGCTTATATTCCTTCACGTGTCCCGCGTTCGTGATGTCGCCCGCTAAAATAACGGCGTCCACGCGCGAGGTCGCGGCGATGCCGCACAGCCCTCTGCGCAGGATATCGGTGCGGTCGCGTAAGGGATCGGCGTCGGTGTGCCAGTCCGCCGTCAGAACGGTGCGCAGTTTTATCCCCTCGGGACGGTATTCGTTTTCCGGAAACTGTCCGAATACGTTTTTCGGCAGCACGTCCGAAAGGGTCGCCAGCGTGGAGGGAAGCTCCGCCGCCTTCTTTTTCAGCTCGGGCATTTCCGGCAGCTTACCGGAAAGCGTCTGCAGGGCGGAGGGGAGCTTTTCAAGCGCTTTTTTCAGCGTAGACATGGTATTCCTTCTTTATTTCGCAAATGCGAAAAGATTTTCCAGACATTCTTTGAAAATACGGAAAAATTCTTTGAAGTAGGCGAGGATCTTGTCGCCGAGCTTCAGCGGGGAGGGAGCAACGGCCGAAACGCCTTCCACGTTCACGCCGGGAAGCTCCACGTTCAGATCGCCGGGAGCGTAACGGTCGGTGGAAATACCCTCCACGATGGGGGAGAGGATGATATCAATAAGCACGTTCGCCGCCTGCTTGCCGGCGATGATCTTGCCGACGGAGGTGAGTCCCAGCACCTTGGTGCGTACGCCGATGGCGTCGAAGAAAAACTGCTGGAAGCCCTCGTTATTGCCGAGGGAGAGGAGCTCGGTGATCGCGTAAACGAGACCGGCGCTCACCACGGAATAAACGATGCGTACTTCCTTTTCGGTGTACTTCATATCCTCGTCGCCCGCGTAGAACGCGCCCATGACGGCACCCACAACGTCGCCGGGGACCTTATATTCGCTTTCGGGAAGCTCGAAGCCGTAGGTCCTGCACAGCTCCTCGAGGGAATCGTACTTGCCGGGTGTTTCGTCGGAATCGTAGAGCGGGAGCATCAGCGCGTCGCCGACGCAGCCTAAAACGAAGTCGAGAGCCGCATAAACGGGCGTGCCCGCTTCGATCTTGAGCTTCTGCGCGACCTTGCCCGCCGAGCCTATATAGCGTATGAGCCATTTGGACATGCCGGCAGTGAAGTAGCCCTTCGCGTAGCCGGAAAGGTCGGAAACGATCATGGCGGTCTGCTCGTCGGTGAGACCTTCGGGCAGGCGGTCGGCGTTGACCGAGGCAACGTATTTTGTTTCGATCTTCACCGTTTCGGGGGTGAAGGTCACTTCCCGGTAGGAGCAGGGGGATGTGATGAGCGAGCCGGTGAGCACGTCGTAGATCAGATTGCCGTCGGAGGTGACGGCCTCGGCGATATCGTTGCCGTGCATGTGTCCCGTGAAGACGTGACGGATGCCGAGAGCGGCAAGCTTATTTGCGCGGTCGTTGAAATCCCCGGGGATATCCTGCACGGAGAAGTGCGGCACTACGCTGTGATGCATCATGGTGATAAGGTATTTGCCGTCCTTTTTCGCGGCATTCACCTGCTTTTCGATCCATGCAAAACGGGCATCGTCTATCTTGCCGTCGTCCTTGCCGTAAACGCAGGAGTCGATGGCGAGCAGACGGTAGTCGCCCGCTAATTCCGCCGTGTAGGAGCAGGAATCGGGATCGACCGCCAAAGCGTTTTCGTAGCCGAATTTATAATAGCAGTCCTTGAAATCTTTGGCGGAGGTGAATTTTTCCGCGTTGTCGTCGTCGATATCGTGGTTGCCGTTGATAACGAACACTCTTTTGGTCTTTCCCTGCTTTGCGGCGGAGGCGATCATATCGTCCAGCATCGCGGCAAGACTCTCGTGGTCGGCTCTGTGGCCGTCGGTGAGGTCGCCCGCTAAAAGCAGCACTTCTTTATCGGAAGCGGCGAATTCATCGAGGAAGCGGGAAACGATCGCTTCGGAGATATGATCCATCTCGCCCTGGATGGTGGCGTCGTAAAAAACGTCGTCCGGGTCGTAGGTCGAAAGCTCACGCATATCTCCCACGCTCTCCACGCTCATATAGTGCAGGTCGGTGGCAAGCGTGAACGTGAAACCGTTGTTCTTCGCCATCGCCGTGGGAATGACCGCGCAGGAAAACAGGAGAATTGCCGAAAGAATTACGGAAATTATCTTTTTCATTTATATCCCTCTTGATTTATCGATTGATTTTCAAAAACTAAAGACTGAAAACTGAAAACTTTAGTTTTTCTCGTCCGCCATGGCCTCGATCAGATGCTCGAGTTCCTCGGCTTCGTCATCCTGCTCGGCGACGAGCGCGCGGCGGGCGTTCAGCTCGATATACATTTTTTCTCTCTTCTCGCCTACGAGGTCGTAGAAGAAATACGGGATCATGTGTACGACGTTGGGAAGAAGACGGATGCCGTTGAAGAGGAAGAAGACCTTCTGGTATACGGTCTTGCTGCCCTGGCTCCACGGAAGCATCGGGATGGTGGTGTCGTAGCCCGACCACTTGAAGAGCTTTACGGTAAGCAGAGCGTTCAGAGGAGAGGTGACCTTGGTGATGAGGTCGGTGAGGATGTTGATGGTACCATCGGGACGCTCGCCGGTCATATACTCGGTGTAGTCGTAGATCTCTCTGCCTACCTCGGACTCGAATACGTTCGCGGGGCCGTTGTTGATCGCGTTTATACCGTAGAAGACCGCGTAGATGATGCAGATGTACAGGCGGTGATCGACGAACGGACAGCCTAAAACCGTCATGCCGATGGCGGTGACCAGATCCCATGAGCGCAGCGCGATGATCGCCGTACGGTTATTTTTGAAGAATTTCTGGAATTTCGGGATGAAGGTAACGCTTAAGGGATCGAGGATATTGTAGGGAGCGTAGGCGAGGAACGACGGGATCACGCCGCCGAAGATCTCCTGCTGCGTAACGACGTCCCACGAATATCCGCCGGAC
The DNA here is from genome assembly GCA_045616815.1 of Acutalibacteraceae bacterium. Taxonomy (GTDB): domain Bacteria; phylum Bacillota; class Clostridia; order Oscillospirales; family Acutalibacteraceae; genus RUG806. The sequence goes on along the minus strand of JAZLHN010000144.1, from coordinate 2,660 downwards.
GACCACCAGGAGGTGGCGAAGCCAACGGCGAAGTTACGCATGGCGTACTTGTTTTTGAGGATATAGAACATGGTCTTCGTGATGGGGGCGGGTTTGGGCTGGAGAACGATCCTCTCCTTGCAGCCGAACGCCATAAGGATGTTGCTGATCGCGCCCACGGAGGTCGCGACCGCTGCGAGAATGAAGAATACCATGGACATCGGAGCATGGATGTATCCCTTGTTGTTGAGCTCCATGAGAGGCCCGAACAGACCGTAAACGAGCTGGGAGCCGCCCTCGCCGATGTACTGGTTGAGCAGACCCACGGTGATCCTGTCCTTGGGATTGGCGGTCTGCAGCGACAGCAGGTTGTTTCTCGGGATCGCGTAGATGGTGGAGAACGTCTCCTGGATAAAGAGCATACAGAAAACAAAGATGATCTTCGTCGGGTCGTTGCCCGCGCGTTCGCCTAAGAACAGCGCGCCGGAATACAATGCCAGCGTACTCGCGAAATACGGGATGGATGCAAAGATGATGTAGGGTCTCGCTTTGCCCCAGCGCGTACGCGTATGGTCGTAAGCCGCGCCCATAAGGGGGTTGTTCAGAACGTCGTAAATACCGATCAGCGTAAGGATCAAGGTTACATAGGTCATGTCGATCTTCAGAACGTTTACGAAATAGAGCGTTCTGTATACGTCCAGTCCCGAAAGGAGCTTGGACGCGAACTGACCGATCGCGGGGAAGAGCATTTCCTTCGGGGTAAGTACGCCCGTGTGGAACATTCTGACCGCGATGTTGTTATACTTTCCGAGTGTCTGCCCCGATAAGTTCGCGGCGGAATTTTCTTCTGCGGAAAATACACCTTCTACAAAGGATTTTGCGCCGTTTTTTTCCTCCATGAAGTCGCCTCCTGATGTTTTGCATGAAAAATGCACAAAATGAAAGTATAATAATATATTATAACTATTATATAATAACAAAAGAACTTTCCGTTTGCAAGTATTAAATTTATACATTTGTTTATTTTATGATTCGGTGAGAAAAGACCGGGAACAGCGCGAGAAATGGCAGGTTATCGCGGAGGTTGTCGCGGGAGCGTACGAAACATTTCTAACACAACGCCTCCCCTTTTAGGAGATTCCCCTGTTAGGGGAAATGTCTGCGAAGCAGACAAAAGGGTCTGCCGTTTCTGCCAAGAAAAGGAGGGCCGCGCGTGAGCGTGGCGGAGAGGTTCCGGAATTGCCTCTGTGACAAAGATTTTTCGGCAAACTGAGCAATGAACCTCTCCACCGACACAAGGTCGCGCTGACGGCGCCGTCCCCCTTGTCACTTCGTGACATTCCCCCGCGCTGCGGGGGATCACCCCTCCCCTAAAAGGGGAGGCGTTATGATTCAAATGCTTCATTTTTGTACTTCAAACAAAAATTTATCGCTGTGCCCGAAAAAAACAGACGCGCTGAAAGATCAGACGCGTCTGCTATATAAGTTGTGCTTATTTCATTTTCTCTAAAGCGGTGTCCATGTATTCCACCCAGTCGATACGGCTGAAGAAGTGTTTGCCCGCGCGGAGATGGTAGCATATTTCGCCCTCACGGAAGCTGTCGCCGGTCTTTGCTCTTTCCTCGGGACCCACGAAGCCTTTTTTGCCGAAGAGCTCCCACGCGGGAGTGGCGGCGATGCAGCCGAGCTGCTGCGAATACTGATCCGCCCAGTTATCCTCCGCCGCGGAGCCCACGAAAACATAGCGGGGAGCGCAGGCTGCGATCACAAAATGCTGATCGAACGGCACGGGACGGCCGTTTTTTACGTCGTCGTTGAAATTGTCGCAGAACCAGAACGGGAAGACACGGGAGATCACCTCGTGCGTTTCTCCGCCCTCGTGACGGGTCTGCTCGAGAGAGTCGCCCATGCAGCCCGAGTTGTTATCGAATACGTACTTTATTCTTTCGTCGTTCGCGGCGCACCAGAGGGAAGTTTTGCCGAGACGGGAATGTCCCGCTACGGCGATGTTGTCGGTGTCGATGACTTCATTATCCCAGAGAGCGTCCACGATGCGGCTTGCCGCCCACGCCCAGAGGGAAATTTTGCTCGGATCGGTGCCCTTGCCGTCGCGCGGGAAAACGGAAGCGATGCCGTTCGTAAAATCGCCGTCGTCGGACGAAACGTCCTTGTAGTTGACGATCGCCGCGGCGAAGCCCTTGTTGATGATCTCCTCGGCGGGATAGTATTTATCGTAAACGTCGGAGCGGAAGTTGAGCATCACGACCAGCGGATGCTTTTTGCCGTCCGTGGGCAAAAAGGCGTGGAAGGGGAAGCTTGCCTCGCCGAATTCGGTGTCGGCGTGAAGAACGTACTGTACGGCCTCGGCGAAGCCCGCGCAGGCTTCTTCGCGCTTGGTCTCTTCGAGGCGTACCGCCTTCGGCGCGGCGGGAACATAGCCGTAAGCGCGGCGCGAAAGGATGTCCACGAGCTCTTTTCTCCGCTCGGCGAAATCCGCGGCGTTCTCAACCTTTTTTCCGTTTTCAAACGTAAGTATATCGGGTAAAAACTGCATAGAATTTTCCTCCGTATGTTTTGATGATTTCAGTATAGCCGTTTGCATATAAAATGTAAAGAGAAAGATAAATTACAGTTTAGCGCGAAGCGGATATAAAGTTTCGCCCGCCTTTTCAAAGGCGGCG
>JAZLHN010000143.1:0-11498 GCA_045616815.1 Acutalibacteraceae bacterium | reverse complement strand
AGAGTCGATGAGATCGGCGGCGGTGGTGCCTTCCAGCACGATCGCGTAGTCGGGATCGACGCCGAACGCCGAAACGCCCGAGCCGCGCAGACCCACCTCCTCCTGTACGTTGAAAACGAAGGTCGTATCGTATTGAACGCCCTTGTGTATCATATCGAGCATGACGGCGCAGCCCGCGCGATCGTCGATGGCTTTAGAGAGTATTTTATCGCCCATGGTCACGAATTCGCTTGTGAATACCGCGGTATCACCGGGCTGAACGTATTGCAGGGCGTCGGCTTTATCCTTTGCGCCGATATCGATATACAGGGACTCCGTCTCCGGCAGCGCGGTTTTTTCTTCGGGAGTGCACAGATGCACGGGACGGATGCCGATGGTGCCCACGGTGCCGTTTTCAAAACGCACTGTTCTGCCCGCCAATACGGCGGTGCGGATGCCGCCCACGGTGATGAATTTAATGAGTCCGTCGCTCATGATACAGGTCGCCATCACGCCCACCTCGTCCATGTGCGCGCAGATCATCACCTTGTTTTTCGCTCTCTGCTTTCCCTTTACGTTCACGATGACGTTTCCGAGAGGATCGGTGGTCACGTCGTGCCCTTCGCAGGCTGCTCTTACGAAGTCGGCGACCTTCTTTTCACGGCTCGAGGTGCCGTCGATTTCGCACAGTTTTTTCAGCAGTTCGATCATTGCGTGTTCCTCCTCTCGATGTAAGCCGCGGCAAGACGCGCGCAGGCTTCGATATCGTTTATGTCCACCGTTTCCACGGGGGTGTGCATGTTTTTGAGCGGGATGGAGATGAGCGCCGTTCTCTTGCCCGCGCCCGCGGTCACGGCCACGTCGGCGTCGGTGCCGGTGCTTCGGCCGGAGATCTCCACGGTGTAGGGGATGTTTTCCTCCTTGGCGGTGGCTACGCACAGATCGAAAGCGTCCTTCTGCAGAATGGGGGAGCAGCCGATCATCGCGCCGGAGCCGAGAGGCGCGCATTTTTCGGCGGGAATACCGGGCGCGGCGGCAAAGCTTACGTCAAAAACAACAGCGTCTTCGGCGACGCTCGAAAAAGCCGCCGTGAGCGCGCCGCCCTTGCCCCCCTCTTCGCGGGTGGAGAAAACGCATTCGACGCGCGTATCTTTCGCTTTGTCTTTGAGATATTCCAGCGTTTTGAGGATAACGGTGCAGCCTGCGGAATTGTCGATGAATTCCGAACAGCAGAGCCCGTTTTTCAGTGCATAGAAACCGTTGCGAAGCTCCGCGCGGTCGCCGGGAGAAACGATTTCGGTTATTTCCTCATAGGGCAGCCCACAGTCGATCGCGAGCTCGTCCACAGGGACGGCTTTTTTGTCGCTGTCGGACTTCGCTAAATGCGGGGGCGTGCTGATGATCACGCCGTCGAGCGTTTTTTTGCCGTACACCTTCACTCTCTGCGCCGCCGCCGTGCGGGCGTCCACGCCTCCGGCGGGGAATATGCGGAGAAAACCGCTCTCTTTGTCAACGCCCGTGACGACGAGACCGATCTTATCCATGTGCGCGAAGAGGATAACTCCCTTTTTGCCGTCGGGATTCACGGTAGCTTTGAGATTGCCGAGCGCGTCGGAACATATATCGTCGGTAAATTCCGAAACGATCTCCTTTATCGCCGCGGCGGTGCCGGCTTCCGCGCCCGAAACGCCCGGAGCGGCGCATATCTTTTTCAGTATTTCCTTCGTTTCCATGCTTATTTCTCCTTTTTCAGTACGTTATCGAGCACGAGCGAAAAGCCCGGCAGAAATTCTTCGATGAAGATGTTCGCTTCCGCGCAGTCCATGGCCTTGATCGACTTTAAGGTGCTCTTTTCCGCCGCGGCGAATTCCTTGTTGCCCGTGTTTTTCTCGTCCACGCATTTGATGAGCGCCGAAATTTTGTCCGCCGCCTTTACGAGACGGTAGATTTCCGTCTCCTCGTCGGGGATGAGCAGGGGCTCGTACGCCTTTTTCAGATCTTCGGGCAGCGTATCGAGAATGGAACGCTCAGCCGCCTTTTCGATCTCGCCGAAGCATTCGCGTATTTCCTTGTTGTAGTATTTCACGGGAGTGGGCATGTCGCCCGTGATGATCTCGGGCATATCGTGGTAGATGCCGATGAGAGCCGCCTCGGATGCGTCGTAGCTTTTGCCGAGCCGCTCGTTGCCGATCACCGCAAGCGCGTGGGCGATCGCCGCCACCTCTAAACAATGCTGGCTTAATGATTCTTTCTGATTATTGCGCATAAGCGCCCAGCGGTCGATATTTTTCATGCGCGAAAACAGCGCGAAAAAATTGCTTGCCATATTCTTTCCCTCCGGGATTTGATAGAATCATTGTAATACAAAGAAAAGAAAATAGCAAACGTATTATATAAAAACACGGTAAATTGCAGGTTAGCGCGGAGGCTGTCGCGGGAGCGTGGCGGAGAGATTCCGTAACTACCGCCGCGATAACGATTTTACGGAAAACCGAGCAATGAACCTCTCCACCGACACAAGGTCGCGCTGATGGCGCCGTCCCCCTTGTCACTTCGTGACATTCCCCCGCACTGCGGGGGATCACCCCTCCCCTAAAAGGGGAAGCGTTATGACTCATATGCCTCGTTTTTACTCTTCAAACAAAAATTTATCGTTTTTCCTCTTTTCTTATCCGTGACGGAACAAAAGCCCGGAAAGCGTTTTCCGGGCTTACTCATAATTCTAATTCTTATTTCTTCTTCTTTCCGAAGATACCGCCTTTATTGGCACCGTCGCCGAGGTTTCCCTTATTGCCGGGATGCATTTCCTCGTCAAACTGCCGCAAAAGCTCCTTCTGTTTATCACTGAGCTTGCGCGGTACTTCGACCTTGACTCTTACGAGCTGGTCGCCTTTGCCGCGGGCGTTGAGCATCTGGATACCTCTGTCCTTGAGCTTGAACACGGTGTCGGGTTGGGTGCCTGCCGGCACGGTATATTTCACGTCGCCGTCGAGGGTGGGAACGATGATATCGCTGCCGAGAGCCGCCTGCGCGAAGCTGATGGTGGTCTCGTACCACACGTTATAGCCGTCGCGCTCGAAGAACTGGTGCGACATCACGTTGATGCCGACGCGCAAATCGCCCGCGGGGCCGCCGTTGGTGCCTTTATTGCCCTCGCCTCTCACGTTGAGAGCCTGACGGTCGTCGATACCGGCGGGGATATTGACCTCCACGCGCGCGGAACGGCGCATTCTGCCCGCGCCCTTGCACTTGGGGCAGGGATTCGTGATGATGGAGCCCTTGCCGCCGCAGCGGGGACAGGGCTTCTGCACCTGCATCATGCCGAGCATGGTGCGCTGCTGGGTCGTCACCTGGCCTCTGCCGTTGCATTCGGGGCAGGTCTGGGTATTCGTTCCCTTCGCCGCGCCCGTACCGGAGCATTCGTCGCAGACCTCGACTCTCTGAACGTTGACCGCCTTTTTGCAGCCCTTGGCGGCCTCCTCAAAGGTGATGGTTATGTTCGTCTGGATATCGCCGCCGCGCTGGGGCGCGTTGGGATTGGAGCGCTGATTTCCGCCGAAGCCGCCGAAACCGCCGAAACCGCCGCCGAAGAAACTGGAGAAGATGTCGCCCATGTCGAAACCTTCGAAGCCGGCTCCGCCGCCTGCGCCCGCGCCGTAGTTCGGATCGACGCCCGCATGACCGAAACGGTCGTAGCGAGAACGCTTATCCTCGTCGGAAAGCACCTCGTAAGCCTCGTTGCACTCTTTGAATTTCGACTCGGCTTCCTTATCGCCCGGATTCAAGTCCGGGTGATATTTTTTCGCCATCTGACGGTACGCTTTTTTTATCTCGTCGGCACTCGCGCCCTTCTGGAGCCCGAGCACCTCGTAGTAGTCTCTTTTATCAGCCATAAATCAATGTTTCCTCTGATGAGAGTTTATTCAAGTGAAAGCCGGAGGAATGACCCACGGCTTTCACTGCGATGCTGTTCTGATATCAGTTTACGTCGGTATAGTTGGCGTCGTAGTAGCCGTCGCCGCCCTGATTGCCGGCGTCGCCGCCGAAGCCCTGACCGCCGAAGCCGCCCTGCGCGTTGGGATCGAAGCCCTGCGCATTGGGATCGCCGTTGGGATTGGCCGCCTTGTAAAGCTGTTCGGAGATCTCATAGAAGATCTTGGTGAGCTCATCCTGACGGTTCTTGATGAGGTTGATATCCTCGCCCTTGAGAGCCTCTTTGAGAGCGTCGGTCGCGGAGTTGATCTTCGCCTTGTCGTCGTCGGAAAGTTTGTCGCCGTTTTCGGAGAGGAGCTTTTCGGTCTGATATACCATCTGATCGGCGTTGTTTCTCACGTCGAGTTCTTCCTTGCGGCGCTTATCCTCTTCCGCGAACATCTCGGCTTCCTTGACCGCCTTGTCGATATCTTCCTTGCTCATGTTGGAGGAAGCGGTGATGGAGATCGCCTGCTCCTTGCCGGTACCGAGATCCTTGGCGGATACGTGCACGATGCCGTTGGCGTCGATATCGAAGCTTACTTCGATCTGGGGAACGCCTCTGCGGGCGGGAAGGATACCGTCGAGCATGAAGCGGCCGAGGGTCTTGTTATCTTTTGCGAATTCTCTTTCGCCCTGAAGAACGTGGATCTCAACGGAGGACTGATTGTCGGCCGCCGTGGAGAAGATCTGGCTCTTCTTGGTGGGGATGGTGGTATTGCGGTCGATGATCTTGGTGCATACGCCGCCGAGAGTTTCGATACCGAGAGAAAGAGGAGTAACGTCGAGGAGGAGAAGTCCCTGTACTTCGCCGCCGAGAACACCCGCCTGGATAGCGGCGCCCATGGCTACGCACTCATCGGGGTTGATGCCCTTAAAGGGATCTTTGCCGGTGAAGGACTTAACGGCGTCCTGTACGGCGGGAATTCTGGAGGAACCGCCTACCATGAGGACTTTATCTATTTCCGCGATGCGGAGACCGGAATCCTGGATCGCCTGACGAACGGGGCCCATGGTGGCTTCCACAAGGTCGGAGGTGAGTTCGTTGAACTTCGCTCTGGTGAGCGTCATTTCGAGATGCTTGGTGCCGGTAGCGTCGGCAGTGATGAAGGGAAGGCTGATGGCGGAGGTGGTAACGCCGGAAAGCTCGATCTTGGCTTTTTCGGCAGCGTCCTTGAGTCTCTGCATTGCGCTCTTGTCGCCGCGAAGGTCGATGCCCTGTTCCTTCTTGAATTCTGCTACCATCCAGTCAACGATCCTCTGGTCGAAGTCGTCCCCGCCTAAGCGGTTGTTGCCCGCGGTAGCGAGAACTTCCTGTACGCCGTCGCCCATTTCGATGATGGAAACGTCGAACGTGCCGCCGCCGAGGTCGTATACCATGACCTTCTGATCGGTCTCTTTGTCGATGCCGTAAGCGAGAGCCGCCGCGGTGGGCTCGTTGATGATTCTTTTTACTTCAAGTCCCGCGATCTTGCCCGCGTCCTTGGTCGCCTGGCGCTGCGCGTCGGTGAAGTAAGCGGGAACGGTGATAACGGCTTCGGTAACGGGAGAACCGATGTATGCTTCGGCATCCGCCTTGAGCTTGCCGAGGATCATAGCGGAGATCTCCTGAGGCGTGTACGCCTTATCGTCGATCTTCACTCTGTAGTCGGAACCCATCTGACGCTTGATGGAAGAGATGGTCTTATCGGGGTTGGTGATAGCCTGACGCTTTGCGACCTGACCTACCATTCTTTCGCCGGTCTTGCCGAACGCTACGACGGAGGGAGTAGTTCTTGCGCCCTCGGCGTTTGCGATAACGACAGCCTCGCCGCCTTCGATAACGGCTACGCAGGAATTCGTAGTACCTAAGTCAATACCTATAACTTTTGCCATATTTTTTTTCCTCCATATATGATAATGTGAAATATTGAATACTGAATACTCAGTTTGCGACCTTGACGGTAGCGGCACGGATGATCTTATCGCCGATCTTATAGCCTTTCATGAAGACCTCGGCGATGGAATTTTCGGGAAGCTCTTCGTCGTCCACGTGCATAACGCCGTTGTGGAGATTCGGGTCGAATTCATCGCCCTTTTCGCCGAAGCTCTCGATTCCGAGAGAAGTGAAAACGTCTAAGAGCTGTTTGACGGTCATTTCAACGCCCTTTTTGTAGCCCTCGAAATCGTTTTCCGAAGCGGCGGAAGCGCGCTCGAAATTATCGAGGACGGGAAGGAACTTCGAAGCGATATCTGATTTGGAATCGGAATAGATAGCCTCCTTTTCCTTCTGCGAACGTTTGCGGAAGTTATCGTACTCCGCTACCGTTCTGAGCCATTTATCGTTTGCTTCCGCGAGCTCTTTTTTCAGCTTTTCGGTTTCGGAAGCGTCGGTTTCCGGGGCTTTTTCCTCTGCCGCTTCTTTTTCCGCCGCCGCGGTATCGGTTTCTTTTTCCTTTACCGGAGCTTCGTTTTCCGCGTTCTTCTTCTTTTTATCTGCCATATCTTTTTTCCCTTTCTTCAGGAGTCGTTGTCTTCTTTCAGCAAAGCGCCGATCGCTTCGCTCATATATTCGACGAGCGGCAAAACGTGTGAATAGTCCATCGAGGAGGAGCCGAGCACGCCGATCACGCCCGCCTCGTTTTCTCCCGCCTTATAGCCCGCCGTGACGACCGATGCGCCCCGCATGAACGCATATCCGTTTTCCGCGCCGATCCGCACGCTCACGGGGGATTTCTTTCCGCTGCGCAGCAGCTCCTGAAAAACCTCGTTATCGTCGGTGAAACGAAGGATCGAGGACGCCGTTTCCCGGAGTCCCGGCTGCGAATACAGAAGATTGTGTCCTCGCATGATCACGTCCGCCTCGACCGATTCGCTTACGGCGTCGTAGAGGCAAATGAGCAGGGGCGTTATCTGCAGCGCATGAGCGCCGAGAGAAGATACCACCGTCTGGAGCTTCGCTTTGGTGACCGCGTCGGCGGGGGTGTTCAGAAAATGCGCCGCCGCTACGTTGTAAAACAACTCGTACAGCGAATAATCCGCTTCCTCCGGAAGCTTCGCGACCCGGCTTTTGAGTACGCCCGCCGAAGTCGTGACTACGACCATGGCGGTCTTCGCGCCGATCGGAAGCGCCTGCACCGCAGTGATGACCGCGCCCGCGGCATACGGTGTGGTGGCTGCCGCCGCCGTACCCGTAAGCTCCGAAAGCACTTCGCACGCATCACTCAGCAGCCTCGCGGGATCGCCCTGCGTATGATCGAGACTGCTCGTGATCCGGAACATATCCGCATTGGAGGGCGAAAGCCTCGGCATCAGCTTATCCACGTAATAGCGGAAGCCTGCGTCGGAGGGGATACGTCCGGCGGAGGTGTGAGGCTGTTCCAGAAATCCGAGCTCCGAAAGGTAAGCCATCTCGTTTCTCACCGTAGCGGAGGACACCGCAAACGGAAGCGCCGTCACCAGCAGCTTGGAGCCGACCGGCTCGCCGTAGGTGATGTAGAATTCCACGACCGAGGAGAGGATGGCCTCTTCTCTGAAGGAAAGCTCCGTTTTGCTCACGTCCTTTCGCTCCGATTCTTTAGCACTCACGGATATCGAGTGCTAAACTATTTATAATATATATCCGAACGATTCTTTTGTCAATAGTTTTTCACGCAAATTTAAAAAATATCAGCACTCGGCATTAAAAATTGCTAAAACACGTCAGAAAAAAAACTGTGGACAATCCGCATAGCGGATGCTATAATGTATTATGTATATATATGTAATAAAAAGCTATAAAGAAAACAATGATTAGATTTTACGGAGTTGATATTGATGGAAGAAATAACGGGACTTTGTTTTTCCTGCATGAGACCGCTCGCCCCGAACGGCCGATGTCCGCATTGCGGAGACGTTTCCCTCCCCGTACAGGACGCTCCCTTGCTCACCCGCGGTACGACCGTCAACAACAGATATTATATAGGTAAAGTTATCAAGACCAACGGCGAAGGCGCCACCTACGTCGCATACGACTTAAAGCTCTCCCGTGTTTGTACTCTTCGTGAATTTTTCCCCTCCGCTATCGCTTCGCGTGATGAAAACAGCCTGACCGTAATACCCGCCGTTGGTTCCAATACGGCGTACGAACTGTGTCTCGACGCGTTTCTGAAGCTCTGGACGAAGCTCCTCCGTCTGCGCGGGCTTACGGCACTCATATCCGTTTACGACGTATTCAAAGCGAACAACACCGTATACGCGGTGTATTCCGACAGCGAGGAAACGACCCTTCGTACCTATCTGCTTTCCAACGGCACGGGCTATCTCCCGTGGGAACAGGCACGCATTCTCTTCATGCCGGTGCTCTCTACGCTCGCGACTCTGCACACCTCCGGCGTTATCCACCGCGGCATCGACCCCTCGGCACTGATCATGACGTCCGACGGAAAACTGAAGCTCACGGATTTCTGCACGCCGAATGTAAAGACCGCCTACGGCGAGCTGGAAGCCGACATTTCCGACGGCTACGCGCCTTTAGAGGTTTATTCCGCCGCCAGTGAAACGGGGCCGTGGACGGATATCTATTCCTTCACCGCCGTCCTTTTCCGCACGCTTGTGGGAAGCACGCCGATCCCCGCGCCCGTGAGAGCGCAGAACGATCAGATGATGATCCCCGCGAAGTTCGCGGAACAGCTCCCGCCGCACGTCATCAACGCCATCATCAACGGCATGCAGCTCGACGAAAAAGATCGCACGCATAACGCCGAGCAGCTCAGAAGCAATCTTTCCGCTTCTCCGAGAGCCATCGGCGCTTCGGCGGAAATATTCTCCAAAAACACGGCGGAGCTGAACGCGCAGACGGCGCGTGAAAGAGCTCTTCGTCAGTCCCTTTCGTCTCCCGATCTCCAGCCGGCCGTCCGCCAAAGCGCGGTGAAACGTCCCGCTGCCGCCGACGATCCGCTTACCCCCGAAAGGATACAGCGCGCAAAGGCTGCCGAAGAAGCTGCGAATAAAAAGGTAAAGACGCAGAAAACCCTGAAAGTATTGCTCATCATCATTCTCGTGATGCTGATCATAGGTATAGGACTCGTCGTGAGCGAGCTTCTGAAAACGACCGGAGGGAAAACGCCCGCCGCCGATACACAATCTCAGGTCACCGAAGCGGAGACCGCCGTCGTGGAGGATTTCCGCAATCAGATGTACGATTATATCACGTCCCATTCGTACTATTCCTCGATGTTCACGTTCGCTACCGTGACGCAGCCCAGCGACACCGTGCCGAGAGGGCAGATCATCGCCCAGAACGTGGCGCCGAACACCGTAGTGCCCAAAGGCACGTGCATCACGCTCACCGTGAGCACCGGTCCCGACGTCTTCGCTCTTCCGGACGTAACGGATCAGACTTACGAGGAAGCCCTTGCGGCTCTCGCCTCCCGAGGTCTTATCTGCAAGAGGAACGTAAAATACAACGACGGCACGCACCCCGGCGACAAGGTCGCGGAGACCGTGCCCGAGGCGGGCTCGCAGGTCAAATCCGGCGACGTCGTTTATATCGTTATGTGGAGCGGCACGGATGAAACGACCGTTCCCGGAGAAACGCTTCCCGGCGACGTACAGACCACCGTTCCGGGCGAAACGCAGCCCACGACTTCCGCCGTCGCGGAAACGACTCTTTCCACTCCGTGATACGACCATCAGTTTGGAACTGAAAACTCAAAATTCTCAAAGGTGATATGCTCATGGCGATAAAATATATAGAGCAGCTCAAAGAAGACGTTGCCTGCGTAAAGGAACGCGACCCGGCGGCGACCTCTACTCTCGAGATCCTGCTCCTCTATCCGGGCTTGAAAGCCGTAAGAGCGCACCGGAAGGCGCACTGGTTTTATGAACACAATATGCATTTCATCGCGCGATGTATATCGCAAACCTCGGCAAAGAAGACCAATATCGAGATTCATCCCGGCGCTAAGATCGGCAAACGCTTTTTCATCGACCACGGCACGGGCGTCGTGATCGGCGAGACCGCCGAGATCGGCGACGACGTAACGCTCTATCAGGGCGTGACCCTCGGCGGTACGGGCAAGGACGTGGGAAAACGTCATCCCACCGTAGGCAGCGGCGTTATGATCGGCGCGGGCGCGAAGGTATTGGGACCTTTCAAAATAGGCGACAACACGAACATCGCCGCGGGCAGCGTGGTGCTCCACGAAATACCCGAGAATTCCACCGCGGTAGGCACCCCAGCAAGGGTCATCAAGCGGGACGGAAAACGGGTCGACAATCTCGATCAGGTACACATCCCCGACCCCGTGCAGCAGGAATTCGACAAACTCAACAAAAAAATCGAAGCTCTGGAGGCAGAGCTTACAGCACTTAAAGGAGACGCAAAATGAAGGTATTCAACACACTCACAAGACAGAAAGAAGAACTCGTACCGATCACCCCCGGCGAATATAAAATATACGCCTGCGGCCCCACGGTATATAACTATATACACATAGGCAACGCGCGCCCTATCTGCGTATTCGACGTTCTCAGAAACTATCTTGAATACAAAGGCAACAAGGTCACGTTCGTACAGAACTTCACCGACATCGACGATAAGATCATCAACCGCGCCAACGACGAGGGCGTAAGCTTTTCCGAAATTTCCGAAAAATATATCGCCGAATATAAGACCGACGCGGGCGGACTCAACGTACGTCCCGCCACCGTACATCCCAAGGCGACCGAAAACATCGACGAGATCATCGACATCATCTCTACACTCGTGGACAAGGGATACGCCTATCAGGCGGGCTCCGACGTATATTTCTCCCCCTCCAAATTCGCCGAATACGGCAAGCTCTCGCATCAGCCTCTCGAGGATCTCATGAGCGGCGCACGCATCAACGTGGGTGAATTAAAGCGCGAGCCGATGGACTTCGCTCTCTGGAAGGGCTCCAAGCCCGGCGAGCCCTATTGGGAATCTCCGTGGGGACAGGGCAGACCCGGCTGGCACATCGAGTGCTCCGCGATGAACAGACGCTTCCTCGGAAAGACCATCGACATCCACTGCGGCGGACAGGACCTTATCTTCCCCCACCACGAAAATGAGATCGCGCAGTCCGAATGCTGCAACGGCGTACAGTTCGCGAACTACTGGATGCACAACGGCTTCATCACCGTGGACAACGAGAAGATGTCCAAATCCAAGGGCAATTTCTTCACGGTAAGAGACGTAGCCAAGCAGTTCGGCTATGAGCCTATCCGTCTGCTCATGATCTCCTGCCAGTACAGAAGCCCGATCAACTATTCCTATGATTCTCTTATGCAGTGCAAGGCTTCCCTTACCCGTCTGCACACCTGCAAGGATTCTCTCGAATTTTCCCTTAACAATGCAAACGGTGAAATAAGCGAAGAAGAGCTCAGGGCCATCAACACCGAATTGCACGCCGTGAGAGCGAAATTCTGCGAAGCGATGGACGACGACCTCAACACCGCCGACGCGATCGGTACGCTTTTCGATCTCGTAAGATACATCAACAAGAACATACCCACCGCCGCTCCCGCCAAGGCAGCCGTGGAAGCCGCCATGAAGGTATTCGGTG
>JAZLHN010000142.1:0-2991 GCA_045616815.1 Acutalibacteraceae bacterium | reverse complement strand
CACCGACACAAGGTCGCGCTGACGGCGCCGTCCCCCTTGTCACTTCGTGACATTCCCCCGCACTGCGGGGGATCACCCCTCCCCTAAGAGGGGAGGCGTTATGATTCATATGCCTCGTTTTTACTCTTCAAACAAAAATTTGTCGTGCTTTTCGCTTTATTTTTTCTCCTGCGGTTGTTTGGATACGATTTTTTTGTTGTAAACGAGGGCAATGCCCGTAAGGAGCGCCGAAACGCCGCAGAGTACCTGCTGTGCGCGCACGGATATTCCGAAAAACGTGTTGCCCTCCGCCTGGATCTTCTTGACCGTATAGCTTCCGAAAAGCGAGGCAATGAAGCCCGCGGCACCCCGGAGGCTGTTGTTCACCGCCATGGCCGGAAGGATATATTCTTCGCTCGTGAAGCAGTACATCATGTTGTAGGTGTTCTGGCTCGTTCCCGCCTGACTCATGTTGTAGCCGAGGGTAAAGGGGAGGATGAGCCAGCGTGTTTTCGGCGTGGTGAATATGCCGGAAAGGAAGGTCAGCAGCAGGATGACGTTGCCGTAGAAATAGCCGTCCGAATAGGTATGACGGTCGGAAAACCGTCCGAAGGGTTTCGATATGGCGAAACGCGCCATGTTTCCGGCGACGTTGATGAACTGGATCGTGCCCACCGGGAAACCGAGATCCTGCGTTTTATACGTTCCCATGAAGCCGATGGTGAAGTATTTGGCGAAATCCGAAAGGGAGGTCAGCAGCATGGCGCGGCGGCAGTATTTCTGCCCGAGAGTCGCCGCATAGATCTCCTTCGGCGTCTGTTTCGCGCCGCTCTCGGCAAGAGGCACGTCCTTCATTTTCGTCAGACAGATAAAGTTGCACGCGCACACGACCACCATCGCGGCGGCAAGGAAGCGGAAACCTCCGTGCAGATCACCGTCCGCTTCGAAGCGGTCGATGACGAAGCCCGAGCCGAGCGTGAAGAAAACGCCCGAAACGAGGGATATCATTTCTTTCGTCGCGGAAAAATCGCCGCGTTTTTCGGGGGAAACGAAGGAATTGCCCCATTTGTAGCAAACGGCGGTGTTCAGATACAGCGTAAAGTACGCCGATAGGATGATCGCGACCGCGAAAACGGCTTTCACGCCCGTGCCCGCCGGCACGAAAGGAACGAGATAGAGAGAGGCGAAAAGGAGCTGGCTCGCCGTATCGAGCGCCGTGATCGGCTTTTTTACGCTTTTCAGCTTTCCCGCGAGCGGCAGGGAGAGAAGCTGAAAGAAAAACGTGACGGAGATCAGCGACGAAATGAGGCCGGTAAGGGCGTCGCTGATGCCGATGTCCTTTAAGAGCTTCGCTAAAAAGGCGTCGCACGAAAGGATGGATATGAAATATTCAAAGGCACACTGTGCCGTGTAGGCGCGCGCCGACGTTTTGTAATCCGCGGAGGCGTAGATATCTGTATTCATCTTTTGTATCCCGATCTGAATTTAGTTGGAAAGACCGTTCAACATTATAGCATAGCCCCGGGGCTTTTCAAGAGAGAAAAACGAATTTGATTGACTTTGAACACGGAATTATATAATATAAAGGAAAGAAATCTCCCGAAAGGAAGCTGAAGATATGAAAAAGAAAGTCCTGAAGATCGCAGCGCTCGTTCTTGCGGTCGTAATCGTCGCGGGAGGCGCGGTCGCTTACGCGTTTTTCCTGCCCCATCCGCTCAACTACGATATAAACTCCGTGCCGGAGATCGGCAGCTCTCTGGAAGTGATCTCTTCGGATACGGACGAAGTCACCGTGAAGGCTCCCGACGGAGAATTCAAGGTGCTCGCTTTTACGGATATGCACCTCGACGGCAAGAATAAGACCTCCGCCGTGACGGTGAAATATTTTGTGGAAAACATCGTGAACGAAAAGCCTGATTTAGTGATCCTGAACGGCGACAACGTGACCTCCGCGTTCAATAAAAAAAGATGCCGTCAGCTCTGTGAAATTTTTGAAAAGCTCGGCGTTTACTGGGCGGGCGGCCTCGGCAACCACGAGGGCGACAACGGTCTTTCCGTTTCCCGCGGGGAAATGATCGACATATTCTCTTCCTATGAGCATTGCCTGATAAAGCAAGGCGCGGAGGATATCTGGGGCGTGGGCAACTACGCGCTCACCGTGCTCAATGCCGATGACAGTGTAAAACAGGTGTATTATTTCATGGACACCGGCGACGAGATGAGCGAAGAGGATAAGGCGACCTACGGCATCGACCCCGAAAAGAGCCCTTACGACGGCGTGAAGCCCTCGCAGGTGGAGTGGTATGCCGCCAAAAACGCCGCGCTCAAAGAAAAATACGGCGATTTCAGATCGACGCTGTTTACGCACATCCCGCTTTTGCAGATGAAAAACGCCGACGAGGGCAGTAAAATGCTCTACGGCGAAAAGCTTGAGAATATCTGCGCCTCCGGCTTCGACGCGGGTCTTTTCGACGCGATGAAAACGGGCGGTACCACATTGGCTGCGTTCTTCGGTCACGACCACCTGAATACGTTCGCCATCGAGGCCGACGGCATCCTGCTCGGCTATCTTCAGCCCTCCGGCTATGGCTCCTATACGGCGGCGAGCCGCTTCGGATATGAGGAAAAGGACTGGCTGCAGGGCTACACCGCCTTTGAGATAGCGGAAGACGGCACGTTTACCTCCTACCGCGTACGCAACAGCGAGGGCGAAAAGCTCCCCGGCGCGGAAATAAAATAAGATCGCAGATCGGAAATCGGAAACGGTTTCCGATTTTTTATGAGCGATAAATTTTTGTTTGAACGCCTCCGGCGAACAAGTCACCGCGTAGGGGCCGCCACCCGGCGTGCCCGCAAAGGAACGCCCGGAGGGCAATGAAAAAACGATTTTGTTATTGCTCATATTCGTTGTAATTACACGGTTTACAGCCTTTTTTCGCTGTAAATGCAACTGATGTTTTGTGGTGCTCCGCACGCTCCCATGCGGTTCGCCGAGGGCGGCGAACCCTACGC
>JAZLHN010000141.1:0-2350 GCA_045616815.1 Acutalibacteraceae bacterium | reverse complement strand
TGCGGCGGTTATGCTGCTTCGCGAACGCGGTGGCGGCGTGCGCCATGCCCTGTTCGTTCTTGCCCTGGAACACTTTGAGAGAACCGGGATTTTCGTCAAGCGCCTGCCCGAGACCGCACACGATGCCGTGTCCGAAAACGGTGAAAATACCTTCAACGAATTTGCTTTCCACGCCGTCGAAGGAAACGTACTGATTGTCAAGGAATTTAACGAGAGCCTGCGCTGTTGTCATAATAGGCATATTGAAATCTTCCTTTCTTATAAGTTGACGAGCCATTCGTGCTCGGGAGCAACGAAACGGGAGGTCTTATACCACGGATCGCCGTCTAAATGACGTACCATCCATACGTAATACATTTCATAACCGGGAGCGGCGGCCTGCTGATGGTCCTCGCCGTCGGTGATGTAGCATGCGGAGCCGTTGGCGGTCTTATAGACGTTGTTGCCGTTGAAGCACGCGCCGAAGCCCTGCGGCTTATCGAATTCATAATAATATACTTCCGGCTGCGGGTGATGGTGAGGCGGATAGCTCGACCATTTGCCCGCCTTGGTGAACACCTCGCCGAGCACCATGTTGGAATAAGGAGCGTTGTCGTAATCGAACATGGTGGAAACGACTCTGTGTCCCGCGCCGCCCCACTGGCCTTTGCCGAACTCCTGATACAGACAGTTTTCGGGGGTGTAGAAATGCGGGGCAAATTCTTTTTCGTTATCGGTCTGCTCCACGATGAAGCGGCTGTCTTCGACCGCCTCCACCGTAAATTCCGTATTTCTGCACACGTGGAGCGTATAGGGCTTTAAGTCGAACGGATCTTCACGAACGCAATCTTCACAGTTGTCCGCCCAGATGAATTTTATATGACCGGCCAAAAGCAGAACGGCCGTCTCATTCTTTTCATCGCAAATGGTGAACTTCTCCCCTGCTTTCAGCTCGCGGACGTAGATGTTCATGAGCATATCGGGATGAGCGCCGTTCATTTCGCAGAGGGTCTTTACGCCGTTTTCATCATACTGAGGATATTCAAGCATTTTCTTTCCTCCGTTATACTCTTGCGACCATTTCGCCGTACTCTTTCTTTTCGGCGGCGATGAAGTCCTCGACCTGCTTTACGTTGGGCATATCCTGCGAGCAGGCGTGGGAAGCAACGAGCATGGCAGCCGACGCGGAACCGAATTCAAGGCAGTCGATGATCTCTTTGCCGTCAAAGAGGCATTTCAGGAAGGCGGAAGTGTAGCCGTCGCCGCCGCCGAAGGATTTGAGAAGCTTTACGGGGAAGGGCTTGATGGAGAAATCGTTGCCGTCGCAGGTATAGGCGGTGGAACCGTCTTTGCCGTGGGTGACGATGACGATCTTCGCGCCCTTATGGAACCAGTATTCGGCGGAAGCCTTATCGGTGCCGTCGAGCCCGAGAAGACCTTCGGCAAGATCGTATTCGGGGCGGGATCCGATGATCATATCGGCGTTGGAAGCTACGAGAGAATAATAAACGGCGATCTCGTCGTTATTTCTCCAGTTGTACGCTCTGTAATCGAGCACGAAAATAACGGGAATGTTATTCTTTTTGGCAAGCTGCATGGCTTTGAGAGAAGCTTCTCTGGAGGGACTCTCGGCAAGAGCCACGCCGGAAATGAGAACGGCAGCGCCCTGCTTGATGTAATCCTCGTCGATATCCTCGCATTCAAGCTTGAGATCCGCCGCCATGTTGCGGTACATCACGATGCTGGACTCCGTGGGGGATTTGATCTCGGTGAAGGTAAGGCCGATCTTTTCGCCGTTTTTGCAGCGGACGATGTGCGAGGTATCAATGCCCTCATTGGCGAAGAAATCGGTAACAAAAGTACCGAACTGGTCGTCGGATACTCTCGCGCAGAAGCCGCATTTTTTGCCGAGGCGGGCAAGACCGACGGCGATATTGGCGGGAGAACCGCCGAGATATCTCTTAAAGGTCGTGCTTTCGTTCAGCGGGCAGTTATAGTCCACGGGATTGAAATCCACGGCAACGCGTCCTACAAGGATCAGGTCGTATTTTTTGCTTTTGTCAAATTCGATGTACTGCATGATAAGACTTCCCTTTCATCTGTTATTGAATATGTCAATGTGTTTCGCAACGTTTTCATATACGCCCTTCGTCATTTCGGCGGAGAGAGTGAACCAATCGGCCTTTTCGGCACCGGCGCAGTAGTTTTTCGCGAACAGCGCGCTGTTGTCGAAGCTCGCAGTGGCGATGTTGATCTTTCTTATTCCGAGAGAGAGGCAGCGGCGGAACATTCCGGCGGTGATGCCGGTGCCGCCGTGAAGCACGAGCGGGATATCCACCTTGTTACGGATCTCTTCGAGAACGTCGAAGCG
>JAZLHN010000140.1:0-9895 GCA_045616815.1 Acutalibacteraceae bacterium | reverse complement strand
CGTAGTACAATGTTTCCTTTAAAACTTTACATTATTATTTCGGGATAGAGATGCTTGAGTTTATTCCTTGCATCAGATGTTGAAAATTGCCATGAGACACCTTTCTGCATAGCATTTCTATTGCAGCTCCATGCTTTTAATTTTAGATCCAACAATTCTATTGTGGGTATTCGTTCCTTATCAAGACATTGCAGCGATAATGCTGATAATTCAATTTCGGCAATATCAAGCCATGAACCATGTTTAGGAGTATAGTGTATTTCAAGTTTTTGACTTATTCGGAAAGCTTCTTCGGGAATAAAATGTTTATACAAGGACGATATTGCATGGGTATTCAAATTATCCATAACGAGTACTATTTTTTCAACATCGGGATATACTTCATCCACAAGCCATTTAATTTGTGTTGCCCATTCTACCGTTCTTCTTTGAGGCATAACATGAGCCTCCCGCCAACCTGCTAACGGTTCTGTAAACATAAAAATTGAACACGTACCTTTACGTGTATACTCACAATCTGTCTTTTTACAATGGTTTTTTTCACTGATTGTAATAGGGGCTATTTCGTTATCTGTTAATTGATAAGGCTTTTCATCCATACATACGACAGGTCTTTTTGCATTATACGGTCTTGCGTATACTTCCAACACATCTTCCATATGTGATACGAAGTCGGCATTTTGGCGCGGAGGTATACACCACATTTTATTTAAGTGAGGCTTATATTTCGTTTTTTTAAAAGTCTTTGTACTGTTGCCGGTGAAATTGAATCAATAAAGTCAAGCTCAACTGCTTTACTTGCTAACAGTCTTACTGTCCAACGTGCATATCCCTCAGAAGGTTCACTACAAGCTAATGCAATTATTCTTGCTTCTGTTTCTCCTGTTGCTTTGAGGGGAATTGGCGGTGTTTCTCTAACCTTTCTTTGCAAAAAATCTTCTATACTTTTTGCATTGTGATAATCTTCAATAATGTTATATACTGCCTGCCTGCTCACTCCGTGTGCTTCCGCTGTTCTTTTTATTCGCATGTGATCCTTTTTCCCTGTTCTATCGAGAACAAGTAATATGTTTGCTCTTGTGATCAGATGAGAATTGTGCGTTCCGTTTTTTGCGAATTCTTCAAGCTTTTTTCGATCTTCCTCTGTTAAATATATCGGTGATAACGCCATGTGATATACCTCCTTTTCCCTTTGCTATTAGTATATCACATATTTCTTTACTTGTAAAGTTTTAATAGAGACGAGATACTACGTGCAAACAATGAGGCGTCACCGCTAACCTGCAATTTATCTCCCTACGTGTAAAAAAACTCCTCCGGGATTCCGGAGGAGTTTTCACACAATGCGTTACGTTACTTTGCGGAAATGATATGCACCGTCATATTTTCGGCAATACTGCTCACGAAATACGTTGCCGTCCAGGTGGTCTCGGCGGTATATCTGTTGAACTGCGCCGTCCATACAAGAGAAACCGGCTTCGCACCGGCGCGGTCAACGTAGACCGTTACGTCGTGCTCGGGATTCTTGGTGGTCAGAGTGAACATGATGCCCTCGTTCTGCATAACGGTGACTACGCCGCCGGACGTATCCGTATCTGCCGAAACGGAAATATCGCATTTGATCGAAGGATCG
Organism: Acutalibacteraceae bacterium; assembly: GCA_045616815.1. Taxonomy (GTDB): domain Bacteria; phylum Bacillota; class Clostridia; order Oscillospirales; family Acutalibacteraceae; genus RUG806. The sequence continues at coordinate 8,262 of JAZLHN010000140.1, read as the reverse complement.
AGCTGGCTGTCGATGGTAACTTCATACGTAGCGCCCACGATATCGCTGAGGAAGGGGATCGTATCGGTATCAATACCGAAAGCATGGAGGATGAGGCGCAGGATACGCTTGAGGATCGCAAGTATACCGGAGGCGGATTCCTTCTGGACGCCGGAAACCACGATCTTCATATTTTCGGTAACGGAATCGAGTTCATAGAGATAGCAGCCGTCCTCATCCGTGCCGACGCAAATAAGAGGATCACTCTTATCAAGAAGACCAATGAACATATCGGCGTCTTCACCCAAAAGCTCGGAAAGATCGTTGCCGGTCGGGACCGCCTTGACCTTCATATCGGTAGCGGAATAGCCCTTGGCAACTTTGACTCTGAACTTGTAGGGATCACCGTAATATACGTATCTGTTATTTTCATTCTTAAGGGTCTTTACACTGTAGCCGTCGCCGGAAGTAAGACCGATGGAATAATGATTGCGGAGAAGCACGCTCTCGCGGACACCGATCGTGATGTCGCCGGTAACGGTAACGACGTATTCGCCGCCGGGCTTGGGTTCAAGCTTCTCGCCGTTAACTTCCACGACTACGGAAGAAACGTCGTAAACTTCGTTGGTGATCACACGGAAAACGATCTGCTCGCCGTCTTCCACCGTCTCGATGGCGTTGTAGCATACGGGCATATATCTCGTATCATCGAACATCGCCTTATCGTCGTCGAAAATGATATCGTCGAAAAGATAATATTCACCGTTCGTTTCGGTCTCCGGATCGCCCTGACGGTCTTCCTCTTCAATGTAATACACGTAGCCCTGCGTCATAGGATCGTCAACGATCGTCTTTTCAAACTCGGCGTAAAAACCGTCGCCGCCGCATTTAACGAACGAGTAAGCTCCGGCGCCTACGCCGGCTCCGGGAAGAGAAAAGTTCACGGAATGGCTTCCGCCCGCCGCGAATGCGGGAACAAAGCAAAGCACTGCCATCAGCGCCGCAAGAAAAACACTAAGAACTTTTTTCATGGATAGTAAACCTCCGTTGGGATTATAGATTGCAATAATCTACTTTGATTATAACCTTAAATCAGCTTAAAGTCAAATATATTTTCCTTTCTGCGCCGGGTAACTCCTTACAATTTTCTGTTGACTTTTTTGTTTAAAAGCATATAATAAAGCTGTTAAATCGTTGACGGAGAAAGCCTTATCCCATACATTCCACAGAGAGCGCCGACGCGGCTGAAAGCGGCGCGTATGCACGGATGATGCGCTACCACTCCCGAGAGCCGCTGAAACAAGGCGCGCCGGATAAGCCCCGTTACAGGCTTTTTGAGAGGCGTATTTTTTACGCAACTCGGGTGGAACCGTGGAGTAATTTTTTGCTTCATCCCGAATTCATATTTTGGGATGAAGCTTTTTTCATCCCCGAAAGGAAGTACGAACTATCATGGTAAAAGTAAAACTCAGAGACGATATCCGTGAATACGAAAACGGTATCACCGCAGGCGACATAGCCAAAAGCATCGGCGCCGGTCTCTACAAAGCGGTATGCGTATGCAAGATCAACGGCGAGGTAAAGGATCTCCGCACCCCCATCAGTGAGGACTGCGAAGTGGAATTCCTCACCTTCGACGACGAAGACGGCAAAAAGACCTACCGTCACACCGCCTCCCATATCCTCGCGCAGGCGGTCAAGAGACTTTATCCCGAAGCGAAGCTCGCCATCGGCCCCGCCATCGACAACGGCTTCTATTACGATTTTGACGTTCCCGCGCCCTTCACTCCCGAAGACCTTGAGAAGATCGAGGCGGAGATGAAGAAGATCGTAAAAGAAGACCTTCCGCTCGAGCATTTTGAAATGTCTCCCGAAGAAGCCGTGAAATATTATGAGGAAAAAGGCGAGATCTACAAGGTAGAGCTCGTACAGGAGCACGCAGGCAAGGGCGAAAACATCAGCTTCTACAAGCAGGGCGATTTCACCGAGCTTTGCGCGGGTCCGCACATCCCCTCCACCGGCAGAGTCAAGGCGTTCAAGCTCATGTCCGCTACCGGCGCTTACTGGCGCGGCAGCGAAAAGAACAAGATGCTGCAGCGTATCTACGCCACCGCTTTCTCCAAACAGGCGGATCTCGACGCTTATCTTGAAGCGATCGAGGAAGCGAAAAAGCGCGACCACAGAAAGCTCGGCAGAGAACTCGGTCTTTTCGCGCTCCGCGACGAGGCACCCGGTATGCCCTTCTTCCTTCCCAACGGCATGGTGCTCCGCAACACGCTCGTTGACTACTGGCATCAGGTACACAAGAAATGGGATTATCTTGAGATATCCACCCCGCAGATCATGCGCCGTACTCTCTGGGAGACCTCCGGTCACTGGGAGCATTATCACGACGACATGTACACCACCGTCATCGACGACGAGGATTTCGCCATCAAGCCCATGAACTGCCCCGGCAGCATCCTCGTATACGACTTGGAGCCCCATTCCTACAAGGAACTTCCTCTGCGCTACGGCGAACTCGGCAGAGTACACAGAAACGAGCTTTCCGGCGCTTTGCACGGATTGTTGCGCGTTCGCTGCTTCACGCAGGATGACGCGCATATCCTTCTCGCTCCCGAAATGATCAAGGAAGAAGTCATCCGCATCGCCAAGCTCTTTGACGAGGTTTACGACGTATTCAAGCTTCCCTACACGATCGAACTCTCCACCATGCCCGAGGATCACATCGGTTCCGAAGAGGACTGGAAGGTTGCGACCGACGCTCTCGCCGACGCCATCACGAGCATAGGCAAGACCTACATCATCAACGAAGGCGACGGCGCGTTCTACGGTCCGAAGCTCGACTTCCATATCGAAGACTCTCTCGGACGTACCTGGCAGTGCGGCACCATCCAGCTCGACTATCAGCTTCCCGGACGCTTCAACCTTGAATATACCGGCACGGACGGAGAGAAGCACACTCCCGTTATGATCCACCGCGTCGTTTTCGGCTCCATCGAGCGTTTCCTCGGCGTGATCACCGAGCATTTCGCGGGCGCCTTCCCGCTGTGGCTCGCTCCGCGTCAGGTCATCGTTCTGCCCATTGCCGACCGTCATCAGGAGGCCTGCAATAAGGTGAAAGAGCAGCTCGAAGCTCTCGGCCTCCGCACCGAGGTAGACACTCGAAGCGAAAAGCTCGGCTACAAGCTCAGAGAAGCTCAGCTCCAGAAGATCCCCTACATGCTCGTTGTCGGCGACAAGGAAGCCGAGGACGGCACCGTTTCCGTGCGTAAGCGCGGCTTCGGCGATCAAGGCGTCATGAGCGTGGAAGACTTCGCGAAGCTCGCTCTCGAAGACGTGGCAAGCAAGGTCATCTGGTAAATTTCATTCATTATATGAGGACAGGAGCGCCTGCTGAGAGCTTCTGTCCTCTTTAGAATTCCGGAGCTTTTCCGATTTTTATGTTAAGAAAAATAAAATCTTATTTTGACTTTTCTCTCCTTCCCGTTATCTTCACGCTCGCCTGGCCCACGATGCTCGAACAGCTCATGCAGACGGCGGTGCAGTACGTGGACACCATCATGGTAGGCTCGCTCGGCACCGAGGCGACCGCCGCGGTGGGAGCGACCACCACGGTGAACTGGCTTGTGGGCAGCACGCTTTCGGCGTTCGGCGTAGGTTTTCTCTCCTATATCGCGAAGGCCTACGGCGCGGGAGACAAACCGCGCGCGGCGAAAGCAGCGTCACAGGCGGTGCTCGTAACGCTCGCCGCCGGTGTGTTTTTCACGGCGGTCACGCTTGCCGTCAGCGGCGTCATCCCGGCGTGGATGCAGGTGGACGAAGCGATCCGTCCCCTCGCTTCACAGTACTTCTTCATTCTGTACGCTCCCATGCTCTTCCGTGCCTCGAGCATCATCTTCGGCACGGTACTGCGAGCCGCGGGCGACACGAAAACGCCGATGCGGGTGGGTATCCTCGTGAACGCCGTCAACGTTGTCGGAAACTTCCTGCTGATCTATCCGACCCGCACGGTGAGCGTAAAAACGATTGCTTTTACGGTGTACGGCGCGGGACTCGGCGTGATCGGCGCGGCTTTAGCCAGCGCCGCCTCTTTCGTGATCGGCGGCGTATGCATCGCCTTCCGGCTTTTCCGGCACGCGGAGCTTGCCCCGACCAAAGAATACATGAAGCCCGACAAGCTTGTTCTCCGCGAATGTCTGAAGATCGCGTTCCCGAACATGCTGCAGCGCTTCTGTACCTCGCTCGGCTACGTTTTCTTCGCTTCGATGATCAATTCCCTCGGCAGCGTATCCACGGCGGCGCACACGGTGGCCAACACCGTGGAATCCGCCTTCTATATTCCCGGCTACGGGATGCAGACCGCGGCGGCGACGCTGACGGGCAACTGCATCGGCGCGAAAGACAGAACCCGTCAGCAGGGCATTTCGCGCATGATCACGCTCACCGAAGTGGCACTGATGATCGTGTCCGGAGGACTTCTGTTCCTCTTCGCTCCGCAGCTCGTAAGGCTGTTTTCCAAGGATGGACAAGTGATCGAGCTCGGCGCGACGGTGCTGCGTATGGTGGCGCTCTCCGAGCCCTTCTACGGTGTTTCGATCATCACGGAGGGTATGCTGCAGGGCGCGGGAAAAACCGTGAAACCCTTTATTTTCAACGTAATATGCATGTGGGGCGTGCGAATACTCGGCACGTTTATCTGCATACGTCTGCTTCATCTCGGGCTCGTCTCGGCCTGGGGCTGCATGATCGCAAACAATATGCTGCTGCTTATCCTGTTCCGTATATACTACAGAAAAGAGGAGTTGTTTTAATATGCCTACCGAAAATCCGAGAGTTCTCAAAAACCTCATCCACAAATACATCTCCCCGTTCGTCGTGGAGGACAGACTCGTCATCCGTGAATGGGATTCCTACACGGGCGTACATCCGGAGCCCGGCGTGATAACGCTGGACGACGCCCCGCACGAGACCATGTGTCTCGGCGACACCTGGCGGGTCGGCTACGACGACACCCGCTTTTTCGAGGCGGTCATCATTGTACCTGCGGCCTTTGCGGGCAGAAAATGCTATCTGACCATCGATTTCGGCGGCGAAGCCATCGTAAGGGCCAACGGAAAGATCATCGGCGCCGTCAGCTCCCGTGCCAATTCCGGCTGGGTCGGCAGAGAAGAGCTTCTCTTCCCTGAGCCCTTCAAGGGCGGCGAAGAGCTGTTCATTCAGATCGAGGCGGCCGTGGACTGCGGCGGCTTCTGCGACGCGGCGATGGACGGCGCGAAATTCATGACCTACACGATGGCGAAAGCGGAGCTGCAGGTCATCAACGAGGACGCCGAAGCCCTGTATTTCGATATGACGACCGCGTGGGACGTATACGAATGTTCGGAAGACCGATACGCCGCCAAGCGCCTTTACAACGCCATCGACAAGGCGATGCACATGCTCGACTTCGACCTCGGCGCCGAACGCTTTTACGCGAGCATCCCTGCGGCAAGGAAATTCTTCCGCGCCGAAGCCGACAAGATCAAAACCGCCACCCCCGGCAAGGTCATTTTGGCGGGACATTCCCACCTCGATATCGCATGGCTGTGGACGACCAACGAGATCACACGCAAATGCGCCCGCACGTTCGCCAACAACCTTGCCCTCATGGACAATTATCCCGATTTCCGCTTCACACAGAGTCAGGCGGCGGTGTACTACTACGCGAAAAAATACTATCCCGAGGTCTACGCCCGGATCAAAGAAAAGGTGAAGAACGGCCAGTGGGAGATCACCGGCAATACGTGGGTGGAAGCCGATACCAATATAGCGAGCGGCGAAAGCCTCATCCGTCAGCTTCTGTACGGCCGAAAATTCTTCCTCGAGGAATTCGGCGTATCTTCCGACATCTACTGGCTGCCCGACTGCTTCGGCTTCACCGCGGCGCTTCCGCAGATCATCAAGCGCTCCGGCATGAAATATTTCATCACTTCCAAGCTCGGCAACAACGACACCAACGAATTCCCCGTGAGCGCGTATAAATGGCGTTCACACTCCGGGGACGAAGTGATCGCCTACATGCAGAAGGTGGGCTACGGCGGCGAGGCCGACGCGCCATACGTAGTCAGAGCGCGGCAGACCAACCGTCAGAACGATATCGTGGACGCCTCCATGGGCATGTTCGGCTACGGCGACGGAGGCGGAGGCTGCACCTACCGCATGGTGGAGCGGGAAAGAAGACTCGAATGGCTGCCCGGTCTTCCGGAAGTCAAAATGGGCGCGGCGAAGGAATTCTTCGCCGAAATAGAGAAAAACGCCGACGAGCTTCCCGTATGGGACGGCGAGATGTACTACGAAAACCACCGCGGCACCTATACGAGTCAGGCGTTCATCAAGAGAAACAACCGCCGCGGCGAATTCATGCTGCGCGAGCTCGAAATGCTCTCGCTGCTCAACGGCGACTACGATAAAGAGACCTTCGACGAATTGTGGAGACTGCTCCTTACCAATCAGTTCCACGACATCCTGCCCGGCACCTCCATCCACGAGGCGATCGAGGTATCCCGCGCCGACTACAAGGCGTTCTTTGAAAAAACGGGCAAAATGCTCACGAAAGCGCTCCGCGCTTCATCCATGCGCCTCGCGGGCAAAGAGAACCGCGTGGTCGTGTGGAACTCCCTTCCCTTTCCCGCGACCAACACGGTGCGTCTCGCCGTTCCGGCAGGCACCGGCAGCGTGACCGATGAAACGGGTGATACCGTTCCCGGCAGAGTTTTCGTTTCGGAGGATAAAACGGCGCTCGAATTCATCGCCGCCGACGTTCCCGCGATGGGCTACAAGGTATTTTATTTCTCGCAGCAGCCTTACGAAACGGCGATCGCCGCCGCGGAGGAGAAGGTGCTCGAAAACGAATATCTCCGCGTCACCTTCGACAAGGATATGCTGATCGAAAGCATCTTCGACAAGGAAAACGGCAGAGAAGTGCTTGCCGGCAAGGGCAATCTGCTCACCATATCCCACGACAAGCCCATCCACGAAAGCGCGTGGAACCTCGAAGTCGATTACAAGATGCACATGACGCCCCTTACCGACTTCGAATCGGCAAAGATACGCCCCTTCGACGGCGTGAAATCCTCCGCACAGATCGTGCGCCGGTACAACAAGTCCGTCATCACACAGGAGATCGTGCTCAAATCAGGCTCCCGCGCGCTCGAATTCCGCACGGCGGTGGACTGGCAGGAAAGAGAAAAGGTGCTCAAAGCCGAATTCCCCGTGGACCTCCGCGCACGCTATTCCACCTTCGAGGTGGCGCACGGCGCGGTGGAAAGACCCACCTACGCCAACAACTCCTATGAAAAAGCCATGTTCGAGTGCTGTGCGCACAAGTGGACCGACCTTTCCGAAAACGACTACGGCGTTTCGCTGCTCAACGACTGCAAGTACGGCTACGACCTCATGGGGAACGTGATGCGTATCACGCTCATGCGCGGCCCCATATGCCCCGACCGCAGGGGCGATATCGGCAAGAACTACTTCACCTATTCGCTCTATCCGCATAAGGGAACGTGGGCGGACGCCGACACCGTACACGAGGCGTTCAAGCTCAACGTGCCGCTGAAAGCCGTATTCACTCCCGCCGCGGAAGAAGACTCCGTGCTGCCCGCCGAACGCTCCTATATAACGTTTTCCGCCGACGATATCGCTCTCGACGCGCTCAAGCCCGCCGAAAACGGCGACGGAACGATCCTTCGTGTGTACGAGACCGAAAGAAAGCATTCGCACGTGAAGATCACCCTGCCCGGCACGTTTACGCAGATCACGGAATGCAACATGATGGAGCAGGACGAAACGGACGTTCCCGTGAACGTGAACGAATTCGAATTTGATATCCGACCGTTCGAGGTAAAGACCTTCCGGATCAAATAAACCAAATGCAGAAAGACCGCGATCTCACAAAATGAGCTTGCGGTCTTTTTTAACTGTCTTACCGTCGGCAAAGGTTTTTTCATTCTCCCATAAAAAAACTGAAAAAAGGTATTGATTTTTCATGAGCGGTAATATATAATGAGAAAAGTCAAGTTGCCGGTGTGATGGAATTGGCAGACGTGCTGGACTCAAAATCCAGTCCTGGCGACAGGGTGCGGGTTCGACCCCCGCCACCGGCACCAGGCTTTTTATATCCGAATATTTGGGCTCGTAGCCCAGCTGGGAGAGCGCCGCGTTCGCAACGCGGAGGTCGAGAGTTCGATCCTCTTCGAGTCCACCAAAAAGGGTAGTAGATTTTGATAGAAAGTCTACTAC
>JAZLHN010000139.1:0-9222 GCA_045616815.1 Acutalibacteraceae bacterium | reverse complement strand
ATGCTCACGATCAACGATTCCCAGGGCCCGGAGGCTTCCGTGCAGACCGTGAACGGCGGGTCGATGAACAGCAATACCGCCGAATATTCCGCCGCGCAGAGGATCAACGTCGCGAGCTTCACGGCTCCCTCGACTTCCACGTTTTCTCCGTGGGGAGACGGCGCGGTGGCGAATCTTTTCGATAACAACGCGGGCACGAAAATGGGCGGCAATGTCACGGGCGGTTCCGTGACCGTTGAATTCGTGCCGTCCGATACGAGCGCGGTCATCACCTCTTACGTGCTCACCTCCGCGGGGGATTCGGCGAACTACAGCACCCGTGTGCCGAAAAGCTGGGTGCTTTCCGGACAGAGAAGCGGCAGTTCCCAATGGACGCAGATAAGCTCCGTGAGCAGTATGCCCGTCGACAGCAGCACCGACCACACCTATGAGACCACGGCGACGCGCGGATACGCAAAATACCGCATCGTTTTCCAGACGAACAGCGCGTTCCAGATGGCGGACTTAAAACTCTATTCCGCCGAGGATGAAAAGCTGACCTATTACGTCACCGAAACGCAGGTGACGGACGAAGCGACCGGTGAAACCGCGGAAACGCTCAAAAAATATACCGTTACCCCCTCCGACGGCGGTCTGATCGTCGGCAATCAGAACGGCAGATTCATCACGATGTCCGGCGGCACGGTCAATCTGAACGGCGGCTATATCACCAATTTCAGCAAATCGGTGAATACCGAGGACAGCCGCGGCGGCGCGATCAAGGCGACCGGCGGCACGCTGAATCTCGACGGCGCGGTATTGGCGGGCAACAAGGCGTCCGACGGCGGCGCCATCCAGGTCACGGGAAACAACACGGTGCTGAATATCCGCAGCGGTGTCATCTCCGGCAACGACGCGACCCGCGCACATCAGTTTCCCACCTCCGAATCCCGTTACGGCGGCGGCGGAGTCTATATGGGTCCCGGCTCTACGGTCAATATGTCGGGCGGTTACGTCACCAATAATATCTGCTCCAATGCCGCGGGTGCCACGCACGGCGGCGGTGCGTTCATGGTGAACGGCGCACACCTCAATATCAGCGGCGGCTATCTTACCGGCAACGGCGGCCCCGGCGGCGGAGCGATCATGACGAGCCGTGCCACCAGCTATGCCGCGGGCGGCAAAATTTATATGACGGGCGGCTTCGTCACCGCCAACACCTCCTATACCAAAGAGGGCGGCGGCATATCCATCGACGGTTACGGCTATATGAGCCTTACCGGCGGCTACGTCACCAATAACGTTGCTTCGGGCGGTGTCAACAACGGCAATTTCACCGACTGGGGCGGGGGGGGGATCTTCGTATCGGGTGCGCAGGCGCCTCTGTACATAGAAAACGTGCTTATCACCGAAAACAAAGCGGGCGGCTTCGGCGGCGGTATCGCCGGCTGCTCCACCGGACGACTCAATATCGCGGTAGACAACGTGTGCGCGAGTTACGATAACTTCGCGCTCGGTGAACACCTTTCCGGCGCGGGCAACCAGAAAAACGAAGACCACGCCTACGCTGCCGAGAACGAGCAGTTTATGGCGAACGGCTACAGTGATTATTACTGCGCGCTGTCGAGTATCGTTTCCGGCGGTATGCTCGGCGACGGTACCGCTTACTGGACGGGCACCATGGACAACGAGGCGGTGCGCTCCACGAGCAAGGACGACGTGCTGACGGCGGCGTCGGTCATGGGACTTACGGCGCATCCCACCGAGGAGGATAAAGCCAACGCCACGGCGGCGGCGCGCGTCTTCATCAACGGCAACGAATCCCCCACCCACGGCGGCGGCATCCTTGCCAACGGTTATCTGGTGATCGGTCCGCAGAAAATAGAAAGCTACTGCCGGCTGAGCTTCAGCGCAACGAAAAATCTGGTCAACGGCACGGGAGGCTCGGCATCTCTCGACAGCCGAGTATTCAATTTCGTGATCGAGGATGAATACGGCACCGTAATCGCGAACGGCGTGAACGCTTCCAACGGCAATATCACATTTGACGAAAGAATCTCCTTTATGTCGGCGGGCGTGTTCACATATTACGCCTATGAATCGAAGGAGAATCCGAACGGCGGCAGTCAGGTCGTTACCGACGGTGCGCGATATAAGATCGAGGTCGAGGTGGAAAAGATCTCTTCCACGATCACCGTGGACGATAAGAATTTTACCAAGGAAGTATTCCAGTTCAAGCGTGTCACGGTCTACGACGCCGCGACCGGCTCCCAAATAAAGAATTACCGCACGAGCGACGGCACGCTTACGAACAACGAAAACCACGCGGTGAGCCTCGATCCCACCGGCGGCAGAGCGTTCAAAAACTACAGCGTGTCTTATATCACGCCCTCGGTGAAAAAGGTCTGGGTCGGCGGCGGCACCCATCCCGCCGTGACCGTGCATCTGCTTCGCAACGGTGAGGTCATCAGCACGCAGACGCTTTCTTCCTCCAATAACTGGCAGTATACGTGGAGTCGGCAGAACACCGTCGTAAACTCCCGTCCCGCTGTTTATACCGTGACGGAGGATCCGGTGAACGGCTACGTCACCTCCTATGAAGTGACGAATTCCAACGGCTCGGGTTCCAACAATATGAACCAGCTCACCACCGTCACGAACACACCGATCTCGTCGGTGGACTACACGCTCAACATCAAAAAGGTGAGTGAAGAGGATGATACGCTTCTGCTTCCCGGCGCCGTGTTTGAAATCAAGGACGCGGGCGGAAACGTGCTTTCTTTCCTTTATAACGAGGAAACGGGCAGATATACGCTGTCCTCCGCCTCCGGCGCGGAGACCTCTCTCGTCACCTCCGCCACGGGCTTCATCCGTGCCGACGGTTTTCCCGCGGGTACGTACACGGTCACGGAGACGAGCGCTCCGTCCGGTTATGCGAAGGTAGCCCCGTTTGAGGTCGCGCTCAATAATACCGTTCCCGATCAGGTGTTCAGCGTCACGGTGGAGGATCCGGAATATAAGGGCGGTCCGATCATGCCCGCCACGGGCGGCGTCGGTACGGCTCCGGTATACGCCCTGGCTGTCGTGCTGCTTGCGGTTTCGGCCTCGCTCTTCCGTTTCAATTTCCGCCGCAGGAAAGACCGCGGTACGACCGTATAAACGAAAACGAAATAAAACAACGGAGATTCCGAAAATCGGAGTCTCCGTTATCTTTTATATTATATCATGCTTGCCGGGAGAAATTCAGCATTTGATGCCGAACTTTTCGAAGTTGATCCCGCAGACGGTCTTGTAGGCTTTGAAGAGAAGTCCGAAGCCCGTGAGGATCGGCATGAGCTTTTCGAGGATGGTGCCGAAGAAGGTCCGCGTCTCGGCGCCGGTCTCGCCGGGCTCGTACATATACCATTCGTCCGGTGTCGCGAATTTTACGGAAATGCAGTCACGGAAGTCGTCGTATTCGCCGCCTTCACCGAGCATGTGGATATCATACTTTATCATGAGATCGTAGAGGTTCTGTTTTTCCGTGAAACGTTTCGGATTCGTAAGGGAGAATTCGTCCGTCTTGGCATTGGCTTTCCAGTATTTCCAGCTCAGCTCCGTGCGTTCTACGTTGGCGAATTGGGCGTCGGTCACCGCGGCGGCTTTCGCTTTCTCAAAAAGGCCGTCGATCTGCGCGATCTTATAACCGCTGAGCGTGAGACAATCCTTCGAGCCCTGATAGATGCTCAGGTGTCCGTTCTTGTCGCCGGCGTTTTCGTTGAAGAGCGTGATGATCTCTTTCATATAAGCCGCGCCGGGGCCGTAGAAGGCGTTGAGGAAGCCGTCGATCTCTTTGTCAAGGTCGCAGTAGGGATCCTGCAGGCATCTGGAGATCATATAGGAGCGGAGCTCCACGAATTCGGCGTTGCAGTTGTTCGCGTAATAGGCGCCTTCTTCGTAAACGCCCTTTACGTTATGCTCGTAGAATACCTGCGCGTTCGCCTGGATCACACCGAGGTCGGGGAAGATGCACAGCGTGTGCGCGTAGTTCGTGGTGTAGTCCCATACGTAAATTCTGCCGCAGATCTTCGACCAGTCTTCAAGGTCTTTCATGAGCGCGGTGTTTCTTTCGCAGGAGGGATCGTCGAGCGCGTGGGCAAAGCAGCATTCGATCGTGCACAGACGAACGATCATATTGTCACGCGGTGCGATGCCGGTGGGTGCCTGACGGGTGTACTGATAGGCGAAGGTGTCGATGGCTACGTTGTCGTAGCCCTTTTCGGCTACGGCGTCGGCGATCTGGTTAACGAAGTTGATCATCGTCGCGGACTGTACGCCGCCGTGTGCCTTTTCAAACGCTTTGCAGTTTTCGCATTCGCAGTAATAGTAGTTATCGTTCTGCGTGAGCGATACGATCTGCAGGGAAGCGGAGGAATCGTGTTTCGCCGCGAGCAGATCGAGCACTTCTTTCTTTACGAGCTCTACGACTTCGGGATTCGTGAGGCAGAGCTGTCTGGAATCGCGTTTGCCCTCGTCTTTTCTGTAAGCGAAGTATTCGGGATGGCTGTCAAAGTAGGTGCCGGCGGCGCAGAACTGCGTTGAGAGCGTGTGGCAGAAGTTGCTGATGTAGTTCACCGTGCCGCCCTGCTCGGCGGAAAGGGAACGGTAGGTGCCGCCCGTAAGGCCGTTGGCAAGGGAATATTCGGGATCGCCGGGGCTGATCCAGTCGGTGTCGGTGTACTCGAAATACGGCTCGTAAACGATATCGGTGCCGGCGGGCACGGTGATCGCAGCGGTCTTCGGAAGCACGGTGAGTGTGGAGGTGTATATCTTCCTGCCCGCGAATTCCTCTAAGAAGCGGTACGCGCCGACCACGACGCCGCGGGAGCCGGTGCCGTTGATCTGTACGTTCCCGTTCTTTACGGTGATGCGGTAACCGTTGTCGGCAACGCCGGATACGTCGCAGTCCGCCGCCGCGCCGACGGCGATATACTTATCGGAAGCGGTGCTGACGATCGGAAGCGTCGCGCCGAGTGCTTCGGCGAGTACGGACTGTATTTTTTTCGCCGCGTAATTCGCCTGCGCGGTATCGCCCGAAGCTACGAGGATCTTCCACGTGCCGTCGATCACGGCGTCGGCTTTTCCCGCCGCGAACGCGGGAACGAGCGTGAGCGCCGTCAGACACAGAGCGAGAAGAACGGATAAAAGCTTTTTCATGATCTTATCTCCTTTTTTACGTTATTAAAAACGGATCAGACGGTTTTGATGATGTTGGAGAAGGGATTGGGCACGAGCGCGTTCGAGCCGTGGAGCTTGGAGAGCGTGAGGCAGGTGAGCGCCTTGACGGGATTGATGGGCACGAAGACCATCGGATTCACCTTCATGAGGTGGAACATCGCCGCGGCGGAATCCGCGAGACTGTTGCACTTATGGCTGAGATACACGTTGTTTTTGCCGAGACGGCTGATAAGGCGGTCGCCCACCTCGTTGATGGCGCAGTCGCCCACGATGAGCACCTTGCCCTGGATGGCGTCGATCTCGGCCGGGTCGTGTCCCTTGCCCATGACCATCGTCCAGCCGCCCTTGCCCTGATGGTCGTTGTAGAGGATCTGCAGCAGCGTGAGAGGATTGTTCTGGCAGCCCTGCTTGCAGCATCTTTCCTTGCCCTTGATGACCTTCACGTCGTCGGGATAGCAGTCGTAGAGGTCGTAGGGATATTTGGTGTTATACATGGAGATATCGCCTTGGATGTCGATATCGTCGAGGCTCTGAACGCCCTCGGCATAGCCCTTTTCCACGGCGAGTTTGAGGTGCGGCACGTCGTCGAGCGTGAAGCCGTAAACGCGCGCGCCCACCATATCGGTCGCGACCACGTTTTTGCCCGCTACGAGCACGCGGAGGGGAAGCACCGCCTTGTCGGCGAGAGCGGTCACGGGGTAATGCCCGTAGATCGTGCCCTCGATGCCCTCGAGGATGGTGAAATCGGGACGCACGTAGCCCAGCACGTCGATGAGCTTATAGTGCAGATTGTAGTTGTGGTCGAAGCCGCGGGAGGTCTGTACGGGGAACGCCCACTGGTTCTTGACGCCCATGGTAACGCCCGCCATGGAGTGCGTTTTGAGCTTCGGCAGGCTTATGTAAAGGTTTTTGTCCTTGTTTTCGATGAGGTTTTTCACTACGAACTTCGGCATCATGAACTTCGTGTTCACGTAGCCGTTCGGATCGTCCTTGACCGAGGGGCGTCCCTTGAATTCGAATTCAACGGTCTTGTCCTCGTCGAGATACACGGGAACAGCGCCGGTGCGTTTGCACACCTTGTCGTAGCCCGTTACGGCGTAAACGAGGCGCGTGGCGTTGCTCTGCGTGGAGTTTTCAAACAGATACACCTTTTTCGCTCCGTGCTCGTTCCAGTATTCGATGGCGGCCTCCACGAGCTCGGGACGGGTGTAGCAGTAGGGCTGCCCGTCGATGCCGTTCGGTTTGATGAATACTTCCTTGCTCGATTTGAGAAGCTTTTCGCCTCCCGCCTTGTCGAAAAGCTCGTACACGGCGGTCCTGACTTCCTTTTTCAGCTCCTCGTTCAGAGGCAGGAATTTCGTAAGACTTTCTTTCTGATGCTCGGCATTGAGATGACGAACGTACACAACGGCTTTTTTATCCATAGCATTTCCTCCCTTTTTTCTTCTTCTGTAAAATCATTATACACTTTTCCCGTAAAAGTGCAAATATTATTTCAAAAAATAAGCATCCGCCGTTCGCGGATCGTAAACGGGAGAATCCGACTTTTTTCGGTTTTACATATAGTTCATTGCTTTTCTTTTCCCGCTTTGTTATAATGAAAAAAAATATGGAAAAGAAGGCAATCTTATGGTAAACGTTCTGAAAAAAATCGGTAAGGGCATCGGCATTTTCTTCGGGTGCTTCTTCGGATTCATCGCGCTTCTGTGCGTGATCACGCTTGTCTGGGGAGGTATCCAGGCCGCCCGCGGCACGGTCACGGAAGCTTTGCCCCAAACGCCCGCGGATTTTACGCCCGTTCTCCGCTTCGCGGTCTATACGGACACGCACAATGAGAACGAAAACGTAGACGACGCTTTCACGACGCTTTACGACCTGTATGACAACGACGAGACCTATAAGGGCATCGACGCGATCTTCGGCCTCGGCGACTTCACGAGCATCGGCAACGAAGACAACTATCAGCAATACGTCGAAACGATCACAAAGTATGAGAGAGACGAAACGCAGATCGTCAATATTCTCGGCAACCACGAGATGAAGAACGAGAATGCCTGCGAATATTTCAGAAAGTGGTTCGGCTACGAGCCGGATCAGGTAAAGGAGATCAACGGCTTTTATTTCATCTGTTTCTCCGGTTCTCCGTCCCTGCTTGAATGGACCTTCTCCGCAAAGGATCTGAAATGGCTGCACGACACGCTTGAGGACGTGGAAGAGAAAGCGGACGGCAAGCCGATCTTCGTCATGCATCATCCCCACAACTTCGGTACGGTCTACGGCAGCACCGTCTGGGGCGATCCGCAGCTCAATACGATCTGGGCGGGCCATCCGAACGTCATCTCGTTCTCCGGACACTCCCATTTCCCGGCGGACGATCCGAGAAGCATCAACCAGACCACCTACACGAGCGTGGGCGCGGGCGCGATGGCGAGATTCGAGCTCGACAAGCACGGCGTTGTCGGTCAGCATCCCGACGGCTACGATGAAGCGAAGGAAGTCATCATTGTGGAACGTGATAAGGACGGCAGAGTCCGTCTGCAGGGTTACGATCTGAATTCCGACGTGATCTTCTATGATTACTTCCTCGAAAACTTCACCGACGCCTCGGCCTTCCCCTATACCTATAAGAATCTGAAGGCGCACGACACCGCGCCCGTATTCCCCGAAGGCACAAAGGCGACGGCGAAAAAGAATGAGAACGGCGAATGGGTACTCTCCTTCGACGAAGCGGAAAGCGCCTATATCGTGCATCACTACGATATCAAGATCACCGATCCCGACGGTAAGAAGGTATGGAAACAGACCTTCATCGACGACTATTATATCTACGACGACGATGCCACCGCGGACGTCCGTCTCGGCGCCGACACCCTCGTTCCCGGTACGGAATATACGGCGAAGATCACCGCCGTCAGCGCGTATCATCTGAAATCCGAACCGCTGACGCTGACCTTCACCGCGGCGGAATAAAACATATAGCATGACCGGAAAACCGCAAGGCTCTCCGGTCTTTTTCCATCCTAAAAAAGAAGATATTTATCAATAATATTCCGTCAGGTGCGGCAAGTCGGCAGCCGGTCTTCGGAATATCGACGGCGACGGCTGCGGACTTGACGGGATGCGCCGCGTCACTTTACAAACAACTGTTTTTGTGGTATTGTGATCCTGACAGATCGGTTTATCGGGGACAGGCAAACCGTTCACCGGTGTTCTGCTCGTGGGCGGTAAAACACCGGCGATAAACAGTGATCTGAATTCCGTTTTTTAAAACACGAAAAAAATATTGGAGTGATTACGTGAAAACAAGGGATATTACTTTTCTTGCGTTGGGAATTGCGTTGTTTACCGCATTGTCTATGTGTCTTCGGGTGCCGGTTTTTGATAATTATTATCTATGTCTGGGCTACGTAGTCATGATGGTCTATATCTGGTGCTTCAAATGGTACGAAGGGACGATAATCGGAGCTTTAGGCGTCGTACTGTACTGCCTCATAGGCGGTCTCGGATTTAACGGCATGCCGGGCTGGGCAGCAGGCAATATCGTCATCGGACTTATCACCGGTCTTTCCCTCAAGCAAATAAAAAAAGTGCAAAATAAAGTCCTGCAGGCAGCATTAACGGCAGCAGTCGCAATAACAGCGACTTTTATAGGAATTGAACTCGTAAAATCTTTCATCGACAGCTTCGTTGTTTCACAGCCTTTTTCCGTGAGATTCATAAAAAACCTGACTTCTTTCGCCTCGGACGCCTTTGTGATCGTCGTAAGCTTACCGATCTGCACCTTGGTGGAAAAATACGCGAAACGCATGAGATATTCAAAGCACGGATGACGGAGCCGCACTTGAAGTGCGCATCACGTTCCGCTCACGGACTACATCGTTCCGCTACGAAAGGGGATGTAAAAAAAGCGAAGATCGTATAAAACCAAACAAAATAAGGGATTTTTCAAAAGCAAAAGCCTGAAAACACCCCTTAAAACAACTTGGATACAAAAAAACAATTATTTATTGTGTTTTATACTACGGA
>JAZLHN010000138.1:0-16844 GCA_045616815.1 Acutalibacteraceae bacterium | reverse complement strand
GCCCCTCGAAGCGGTCGGCGATCTTCTGCAGAAACGCCGGCAGAGCCGAGCTCTCTTCTTTTTCGGAGAATTTTTCATCGGAGGTGGAGCTTTCGGCACCGCTCTCCTTCTTGCTCCAGAATTTGAACGAATCTATGCGCTTTGCGCGGGTCTTATTGAGCTGGGCGCGAAGTTCTGCCTGCTCGCGTTCGTTTTCTTCCTCGTCCTTTTTGCCGACGGAATCGAAACCTTCCATCATGAGCTGGTCGGGGTCGCGGCGCACGCCCTCTTCGGCGGTACCGGCGATCTCACGGAGCAAAGCGCCTTTTTTTACGTCCACCGGACGCGTGGGAGCGGAATCGAGGATATCCTCGTCCGGATCACCGGAGTCGGCTGCCGCCGACAGGACCGCATCCTCCGAGGAGACCTTTTTCGTATCGCCGCTCTCCGTCGATTCGGCGTTTCCGGCTGTCTCGGACGCCCCGGGAGTTTCGGCGGTGAGGATCATCCTGCCGTTTTCCGCCGACGAAGAATGGACGGACGTGTAGATATTGAGCTTCGCGGTCTGTCCGTTGAAGCTCTTTTTCTCCGGCGGCTTCACGGTGAGGCGGTCGGTGAATTTGTCTATATCTTTGCCGTCGGTCTCGGGTTCTTCGGCACCCGTCGCGCTGACCACGGGAGTCGTATTCGTCTTGATGAACCTCGGAATATGCACGTCGGCAGGCTGTTTCTCCTCCGCGGGCTTTTCCGGGATACGGATCTCACCGCCGCCGGAGGTATGCTCCACCGGGGCGGGCTTTATTTTTCTCTCGATCACTTTATCTTTGACGATCCCCGAACGGAGAGATATGCTGTCTTCCGTCTGCAGACCGTCGTCCGCGGGGGTATTTATATTTTCATTGTTTTTCTCTGTCATGATATGTTCTCCTTATCTCTGAGACGACGCTTCAAAAATCAGCACGGCGGCGGCCACGGAAGCATTGAGCGAATTTACGTTCCCTTTCATGGGGATGGAGAGGACTCCGTCGCAGTTTTCCTTCACAAGACGGCTCACGCCCGCACCCTCGGAGCCCACCACAAGAGCCAAGGGACCCGTGAGATCGGCTTCTTTATACGGGGTACCGTCCATATCGGCGGCGTACACCCACACGCCTCTTTCTTTGAGCTGCTTTATCGTATTGGAAAGGTTGGTCACCCGCGCCACGGGCACGTATTCGAGAGCACCCGCGCTCGTTTTTCCCACGATGCCGGAAAGGCTCACGCTTCTGCGCTCCGGAATGATGATCCCGTGCACGCCGCCCGCGTCCGCCGAGCGGATCACCGCGCCGAGGTTGTGCGGATCCTCGAGCGAATCGCAGATCACGATGAACGGCGGCTCGCCTTTCTCTTCGGCTTTCGCGAAGATATCCTCCACGGTCGCGTATTCGTGCGCCGCGGCGATCAGGATCACGCCCTGATGATTGGCGTGTCCGCACATAAAATCAAGCTTTTTGGCGTCGACCTCTTTGACGGGGATGTTCTTTTCCTTGCACTCCGCGATGATCGGGAGCACCGCGCCGGTGCGTTCTCCCCGCTGGACAAGAAGACTGTCCGCCGGACGACCGCTTTTCAGCGCCTCTCTTACCGCGTTTCTGCCGACGATAAGATCGTCGCGCATCTCACGTTCTTTTTTATCGCCCGCGTCCCGTTTTTCGGGATCTCTCGGGCGTGAAAAGTTCTTTTTTTCGTTTTTCTCAAAACCCATGATACGTTTTTCTCTTTCATTGCGAAATTTTCAGACATTTATAGTTATACATAATATAGTATAAAGGCAAGCGAGGCATTTTGCAAGAAAAAAATGATTTTCCATTCAACAGAGCGGGAAATTTTTGTTTGAAGAGTAAAAACGAGGCATATGAATCATAACGCCTCCCCTCTTAGGGGAGGGGGACCAACCGACAGGTTGGTGGAGAGGTTCAATACGAGTTTTTTGCTTCATCGTTGTCACGGCGGCATTCTCGGAACCTCACCGCCACGCTCACGCGCGGCCCTCCTTTTCTTAGCAGAAACGGCAGACCCTTTTGTCTGCTTCGCAGACATTTCCCCTAACAGGGGAATCTCCTAAAAGGGGAGGCGTTGAGTATGTGTATGCTGCGTTTGGCTTGTGCTCAACCTGCAATTTCCCGTTCGGATCGAATTGACAAATCCGAATACAGGACTATAATATTCTTTATTACTTTAAGGGGAAAAGAAAATGAGAAATTCCGCCGCGGACATGTGCGAAGGTCCGCTTTTCAAAAAAATAATACTCTACACCATCCCGATCATGCTGACGGGGCTTTTGCAGCTTCTTTTCAACGCCGCCGACCTCGTGGTCGTGGGGCGCTTCTGCGGGAGCGTATCCGTTGCCGCGGTGGGAGCCACCGGCTCTCTCATCAACCTGATCGTAAACCTCTTCATCGGACTGTCCGTCGGTGCGGGCGTAAGCGTGGCGCACGCCATCGGCGAGGGAAACGGCGAAGCGGTACACGACACCATCCATACGGCGATCCCAACCGCCTTCGTGAGCGGGATCGTGCTCACGGTGATAGGGCTTCTCTGTTCCGAGCGCTTTCTGCAGCTCATGGGCACACCCGACGACGTGATAAACTTATCCTCTGTTTATATGAAAATATATTTCTGCGGCATGACCTCCTCCATGCTCTATAACTACGGCGGTTCCATCCTGCGTGCCGCGGGCGACACGAAAAGCCCGCTGATCTTCCTTTTCATCGCGGGCGTGCTGAACGTGATACTCAACGTTCTGTTCGTAGTGGCGTTCGATATGGACGTGGCGGGCGTCGCGCTTGCCACCGCGCTGTCGCAGACGCTCTCCGCCGTGCTCGTGCTTTTTGCTCTCGCCAAACGCGAGGATGCCTGCAAGCTGCGGTTTTCCGAGCTCCGCATCCGCAAAGCCCCTCTTGCGAAAATGCTGAAGATCGGCCTCCCCGCGGGGATACAGGGCTCTTTGTTCTCCATATCCAACGTCACCATCCAGTCCTCGGTGAATTCCTTCGGCTCGGTGGTCATGTCCGGCAACGCCGCGGCGCAGAACATAGAGGGCTTCGTTTACACCTCGATGAACTCCTTCCATCAGACGGCTCTCAACTTCACGGGACAGAACTTCGGCGCGAAGAAATACGAACGTCTCAATAAGATCATGTTCATCTGTCTCGGCTGCGTCACCGCGGTAGGCATCGTGTTCGGCACCGCCTTTTATCTCGGCGCGAGACCGCTTCTCTCCATCTACATCACCGACTCCGCCGAAGCGATCACCTACGGCGTGCTGCGTATGAACTATATCTGCCTGCCGTATTTCCTGTGCGGCATCATGGACGTCATGACCGGCACCATCCGCGGCATCGGCGTTTCGTTCACGCCCATGGTCATCACCGTGCTCGGCGTGTGTGCGTTCCGCGTGGCGTGGATCTACACGGTATTCGCCTCCCCCGCTTATCACACACTGAAGATCCTCTACCTTTCCTACCCGATCTCGTGGATCGTGACCTTCGCCGCGGAGCTCACCGCTTTCCTCATCATAAACGCGCGGCGCAATAAAAAGCTGAAAAAGGAAGTCCCGGCATGAAGCTGCTCACCACCGTCATAAAAATTCTCGTGCTTATCTCCGCCGCCGGTCTCGCGGTGCTGCGTTTTATTTCTTTCAAATACGAAGCCGCCTTTTCCGCTCAAACGCTTCATCTTTTCTTTATCCTCAGCGTCGTTTTCGCCGCCGTGCTCGTTCTTGCCGGCGCAGCATGGATCCTCATTGAAAAGCGGGCGGAAAAAGCAGGAAAAAGCAGATAAACCTGCCGCTTGAAAAAAAATTCTACTTCCTTTATAATAAAAACATAAAATTAACAAAGGAGTTATCATATGAAAAAATATTTTTCCGTACTTCTTACCATCTGTGTTCTTCTTTCGTGTCTTTGCCTCTCCGCTCTCGCCGCAAGGACCGGCGACGTGGACTATGACGACTTCGTGAAAGCTGCCGACGCCAGACTTATCCTGAGAGCCGCCGTAGGCCTTGATAAATTCGACGGAACGAAAACGCTCATCGGCGATATAGATTTCGACGGAAAGCTGTCCGCCGCCGACGCGAGACTCGCGTTACGGTGCGCGGTAGGTCTTGAAGACGGCCCCGAAAAAGCGTACCTCAATGAATACGAAGCGTTCATCGACGGACATTTTTCCGCGGATATGATCGAAACCGCTGACGGCGAATCACAGAAAATGACCATCGCCATGACAACCGATACCTTGTTCACCACCATGGAATTAGAAGAGTTCGAAGGCTTCCGCGGTTCTGTTCTCGTCAACGACGACGGCGTCTTCTTAATTTTTGATGAAGAAAAGGCATATATAAAAATATCCAACGAACTTCTTGAAATGCTGGAGTTCAGCAAAGAGGATTTCACGGAGTTTTCCTCCGCCATGAGCGAATACAAACCTCTCTCCGAAGCGAAAGAAACAAGCCGGAAGAGCTTCAACGGCATTCCCTGCACCGTTTATTCCTTCATCAACGGGACAGCCCGTTCCGACGTTTATATGAACGGCAAAAAATTAGTGGCGATCGTGGAATCCGACAGCTCAGGTACCTTGGAGACCGTCTTTGAGAATTTCAGTGTGTACGTCTCCTCCGATTACACAAGCGTTCCCGCCGGCTACAGCGAAGAGCTCCTGTGATATGGACACACAGATCATCTATTCCGACAGAAAGACCATAGCGATCGAAGTAAACAAAGCGGGGCGCGTGACGGTACGCGCCCCTTTCGGTACATCCATGAAACTGATCTCCGCTTTCGTGGAAGAAAAAAAGCCATGGATCGAGACTACCGTGGAAAAAATGCGCGAACGCGAAAAAGCCCATCCGAAAAAGAGCGAAGAAGAGATCAAAGCCCTTATTCGGAGAGCCAAAGAAGAGCTCCCGCCCATCGTTGAACGCTATTCTTCTCTCATGGGTGTGAAACCGACGCATTTTTCGGTCACGCGCGCCACGACCCGCTTCGGCTCCTGCTCGGGCAAAAACGCGATCTCGTTTTCCTGCTTTTTAATGGACTACCCGTATGAGGCGATCGAATACGTGGTCGTGCATGAATTGGCGCACATCAAACAGCACAACCACTCGAAAAAATTCTGGGCGGAGGTCGACAACATCCTCCCGGACAGAAAAGAACGGGAAAAACTGCTGAAAAAGTAAAGCCTGTTTTCAGTAAGCGTTCTTATAATTCCAACATGGAACTATATCCCCGGAGGTGCCGTTATGGCCGTATTCCTGCTTTTCGTGCTTCCACTGCTGATCTGTATCGCTCCGCTGATCGCGGGCACGATCTTAAAGAAAAAAGAAAAGAAGACCGCCGAAAAAATATGTCTTTTCGTCGGTTTTTTCTGTCTTACCGCGCTCGCGTGTTATTTTCTTCGGATGGAAACCTACTCTTTTTCGGCTTTTTCCGAGAATATAAATCTGGCATTCCCGCTCGTCTGCTTCGCGCTTCTTGTGATCTCTCTGATCCTTATTCTGTTTTCGTGCCTGAAAAAGCCGGTCAAGGCCGCCGCGCTTACCATCGCGCTGCTGTTCACCGTGGGCGGACTCACGGGCATGGAGCTCTATCAGCACGGCTACTACGACAAGCACCCGCCGATCGCCGTAAGCGACAACACCGAAGATTACCGCCCGTACCTTGCAAACAGCAAGGTCGCCGTGCTCGACGGGGAAAGCACACTGAAGCTCACGGAGGAGCTGCCGGTCATGGACGGCGCGACCGCGCTTTACCCCGTATACGCCGCGTTCGCGAAGGCGGTGTATCCCGAAAGCAGCATCGCTTATTATTCGTTGACCGGCTACGAGCATCCCGATGGCAGGGCGCCGCTCGTCTGTTACAAAACGAAGGAGGCATATGAGCGCGTCGTCGCGGGAGACGCCGATATCATTTTCGTCGCCGCGCCGTCGAACAAACAGCGGCAGGCAGCGGAGAAAGCGGGCGTCGAGCTCGTTTTCACGCCCATTGGCAAAGAGGCGTTCGTCTTTTTCGTGAACGCCGAAAATCCGCTCAACGACATTTCTCTTGCGGATATACGGAATATTTACGCGGGAAAGCTTACCCACTGGAAAGAGCTCGGTGTGAAAATGCCGGGAAAGATCATCGCGTTCCAGCGCAGCGAGGGCAGCGGAAGTCAATCCGCGCTCCAAAGGCTCATGGGCGATACCCCGCTCGCTCCCGCGCCGAAGGACAGAGAAATACTGGATATGGGCGGCATCATCGAAAGCGTGGGCGATTACCGGAATTTCAAAAACGCCATCGGCTTTTCCTTCCGCTTTTACGCCACCGAAATGGTGAACGGCGAAGACGTGAAGCTGCTGAGCGTGAACGGCGCCGCACCCACCGCCGAAAATATCGCAAACGGCACGTATCCCATATCGGAGCCCTTCTACGCCGTGACGAGAAGCGACGCCGGCGAAAACACGAAAAAACTCCTCGAATGGATCCTGAGCGAACAGGGACAGAAATTGATCGAAAAAACGGGATACGTCGGGATCGGAATGGCAGGTTAGCGGCTTCGCCGTTAATCTGCAGTTTTAAGTGTTAAGTTCAAGCGAATTTCCCTGTCAATTTCTTAAAACTTAAAACTTTAAACTTAAAACTTGAATTTCCGTTCCGGGATAATAGTGCGCTAAGATCTCCCGCCAGGTTTTGCCCTCCTTTGCAAGGCAGTTGGCGCCGTACTGCGACATTCCTACGCCGTGACCGTAGCCCCTTACCTCAAACGTGAAAACGCCGTCCGTTTCGCTCACCGTGATCGCCGCGCTGCGAAGCGCTAACAGACTTCTCAGTTCCTCTCCGGTGAAGGTCTGCCCGTAAATTTTTATGCTGCGGAGCGTTCCCGCGCGGGTGTAGCTCTCCTCCGCTATGGGGATCGCGTCTTCTTCCGGCTCTCCGAGGGAGAGCTTTTTTATTATCTCGTCCTTTGTCAGCTCTTCGGAGGAAAGATATCCCGGCGACTGCGTATCCCCGGCGCTGTCCACGCTCACGAGATACGGGATATTTTTGTCCCAGACGTTCTGCGCGGTCTCGGTAACGCCGGGGCTGATCGCATGGAACGCCGTCAGCGCGGGACGACCCTCGTAAGTGACGGTGAAGGAGAGCACCTCGTCCACGGCGGCGCACAGCTTTTCATAATATTTTTTGAAGTCGCTCCCCCAGCGGCTTTTCATTTCCTCCACGGTCATATAGCCCTGGTTCGTCGCGGGATCGGCGGTGATGTCCGCATCGTCCGGCGTTTTCTTCCCGGCGTTTTTTTCCTTCAAATACCGCGTAAGCGTAACGCACGCGCACGCCTGCGCCCGGAGCGCCTGCTCCTCGTAGGCGGCGGGCATTTCCGCCGCAAGAGCCGAAATAACGTACTCCCGCATATCCATCTCCTCCGCCTTGCCCGTATCGGGCATGAACACGGCGACGGTCTCGGCGGCGGATACGGCAGAGTCTTTTGCTTCAGCGGTCTCTCCCGGGCTTCCGTCCCCCGCGAAGCATACGCCCGCCGGAATGATAAGGTACGCAAGCGTAACGGCGGCGGCAAGGATCAGATATTTTTTCATCGGCTTCATATCCTTTCTGAACGTTTCGGATCCGTCACCCCTATCTATATGACTTGTCCGCCGGAAGTATGACATTTTCAAAAAATGTGCCGTTTTGTGAACGTTTTTCGCACGAAAAGCATTTTTTTCGCATTTTTCCGTTTTTTTTCGCTATTTTCTATTGACGAAAATAGCGAATAATGCTATAGTCGCCTTATTCCCCATAATAATAATTCCGATTTGTAATAATAACAGAAAGGCGAACTGATCAATGAAAGCGACCGGCATAGTAAGAAAGTTTGACGAAAACGGAAGATTTGTGCTGCCTATGGAGCTCAGAAAAAAGCTGAGCCTTACCGACCCGGACGACGCGCTCGAAATCTTCGTGGAGGGTGACTCCGTTATACTGAAAAAATATGAACCTTCCTGCGTATTCTGTCATTCGATGGAAGAGCTCACCTCTTTT
Organism: Acutalibacteraceae bacterium; assembly: GCA_045616815.1. Classification (GTDB taxonomy): domain Bacteria; phylum Bacillota; class Clostridia; order Oscillospirales; family Acutalibacteraceae; genus RUG806. The sequence goes on along the minus strand of JAZLHN010000138.1, from coordinate 8,811 downwards.
AAAGATAAAAAGGTGTGCAAAAAGTGCGCGGAAAAAATCAATCTGCTTTTTGAAGAATGAAATAATACGAAAACGGCACCGTACGATCAACGGTGCCGCTTTTTTTGTGTTCTGTAAAAACGGGGGATAACGCTTTTCGCGAAAAAACAGAACGGGAAATTGCAGTTTAGCGGCTTCGCCGCTAAACTGCCGAGAGTTGTCGTTCTTCCCTACTTTCCGTGAAGAGTGTTTTTTACACGAAAAACGGGGGCGCCCTTTTTCTGAGGACGTCCCCGATCTGTTTTTATTTTGCGGAATCAATATATTTTTTCACGTTCGCGATGCCCGCGTAAAGCACGGTCTCACCGTTTTCCGTCACGGCAAGAGTGGGAGCCTGCTTCAGGCCGAGAGCCTTCGCCTCGTCCTCATGCTCGGAAACGAAACGCTTTTCAAAGCCGATGCCGGCTTTTTCGAGCCACGCCGCCGCCATCTTGCAGTTGGGGCAGGTCTCGGTAGCGTACAGCACTACGCTCGTATCCGCCGCTGCGGCTTCGCCGCTTTCGCACGCGCAGTTCTCATCCGGATAGAGAGGACCGCTGTGGGTGAGCACGGAGCGCTCAAGGTTGTAGACCTTTCTGTCCTTGAATTCCTGTGCTTTGCCGTCGTTCCAGTTCTGTACGGGACGATAGTAGCCGGTGATACGGGAATATACCTCGGTAACGGCGCCGCACTTGGGGCACTTGTAAACTTCGCCCGCGATATAGCCGTGCTCGCGGCATACGGAATAGGTGGGAGAAAGGGTATAATAGGGCAGCTTGTAGTTTTCGGCGATCTTTCTGACCAGAGTTGCGGCCGAACGCCAGTCGGAGAGCTTTTCACCGAGGAAGGCGTGGAACACCGTGCCGGAGGTATAGAGAGTCTGGAGTTCGTCCTGGATATCGAGAGCGGAGAAAACGTCCTCGGTATAGCCTACGGGCAGGTGGGAAGAGTTGGTATAATAGGGAGTGCCGTTCTCCTGCGCGGCGGTGATGATATCGGGATATCTCGCCTTGTCGTGCTTTGCGAAACGGTAGGTGGTGGACTCCGCCGGAGTCGCTTCAAGGTTGTAGAGGTCGCCGTACTCCTCCTGATAGTCGGAGAGGCGTTCTCTCATGTGGTTGAGGACCTTCTGGGTGAACTTCTGTGTCTTTTCGTCGGTCATGTTGCCGCCGAGCCACTTGGCGTTCAGGCCAACCTCGTTCATACCGATCAGCCCGATGGTGGAGAAGTGGTTGGCGAAGGTGCCGAGATATCTCTTGGTGTAGGGATAAAGTCCCTCCTCGAGCAGCTTGGTGATGATCGTTCTCTTTACCTTAAGAGAACGCGCGGATATATCCATGAGCTTATCGAGACGCTTGAAGAAATCCTCTTCGTCGGCGGCAAGATAAGCGATACGGGGCATATTGATGGTAACGACGCCCACGGAACCGGTGGATTCGCCGCTGCCGAAGAAACCGCCGGACTTTTTGCGCAGCTCACGGAGGTCAAGGCGCAGACGGCAGCACATGGAACGCACGTCGCTGGGCTCCATGTCGGAATTTACGTAGTTCGAGAAATAGGGCGTGCCGTATTTCGCGGTCATTTCAAACAGGAGGGAATTGTTCTCAGTCTCGCTCCAGTCGAAATCACGGGTGATGGAATAGGTGGGGATGGGATACTGGAAGCCTCTGCCGTTGGCGTCGCCTTCGATCATGGTCTCGATGAATGCCTTGTTCACGAGGTCCATCTCTTTCTTGCAGTCGCCGTAGGTGAAATCCTGCGGCTTGCCGCCCACGATCGCGGGCTTGCAGGCAAGGTCGGCCGGAACGACCCAGTCGAGCGTGATATTCGAGAACGGAGCCTGCGTACCCCAGCGGGAAGGAGTATTCACGCCGTAGATGAAGCTCTCGATGCATTTTTTCACTTCGCCGTAGGAGAGGTTATCCGCCTTTACGAACGGAGCAAGATAGGTATCGAAGGACGAGAACGCCTGCGCGCCCGCCCATTCATTCTGCATGATGCCGAGGAAATTGACCATCTGGTTGCAGAGGGTGGCAAGATGCTTTGCGGGAGAAGAGGTGATCTTGCCGGGAACGCCGCCGAGACCCTCTTCGATGAGCTGACGAAGGCTCCAGCCCGCGCAGTAGCCGGTGAGCATGGAGAGATCGTGGATGTGGATATCCGCGCTCTTGTGGGCGTTGGCGATCTCCTCGTCGTAGATCTCGCTCAGCCAGTAGTTGGCGGTGATGGCGCCGGAGTTGCTGAGGATCAGACCGCCTACCGAATAGGTCACGGTGGAATTTTCCTTGACTCTCCAGTCGTTTATTTTAACGTAGTTGCCCACTATCTCCTTATAATCGAGGATCGTGGACTTCATATTGCGGATCTTCTCACGGTTTTTTCTGTAAAGGATGTACGCCTTTGCGATATCGGCGTAACCGGCCTGTACGAGAACGTTTTCCACCGAGTCCTGGATATCCTCTACCTTTACGAGATCGTCCTTGATTTTCGGCTCGAAATCCGCCGTTACCTTCAGGGCGAGGAAATCGATCACACCGGGATGATACTGCTTATTCTGCGCTTCGAATGCGGCTTCGATCGCTTTGGCGATCTTGGCAATATCGAATTCCGATATCTTGCCGTCGCGCTTGATTACCTGATACATTTTTTACCCTCCGTCTTTCGTCATTTATCTCATCTTAAACGTTTTTTCCGTCTTTTTTTCATCCGTATGAATAAGAAAGCGGCTTCGCCGCACGCCTGCGGCACCGCTTTCGATTACGCCATCGCCGTGCCCGCAGGGCAGATCGGCGGGCGTTAAGATTTTTTTATTTAACAGGAATAACCTGCCTGCCTCTATCACACGGAGCAATTTCCTGTTAAATAAAAGAGGCGTGCAACGGATATAGTAGCACACCTCAAGGGAATAATCAATATATTGTATTCATTTTTTTCACTTTTGCGTTTTTGCACAATATCTTGCCGATTTTTTGGGCTAAATTCCACGCAAGTCAACGAACTTTACATACTTTGCGGCGATATCGCGCATTTCGCGCATCTCCTCCTCCGATACGGCGTGAGAGGAGTCTTCGGAGAGGATGCCGGAGTCTTTGAACGCCTGTAAATAATACCGCGGCGCGCCTTCGATCCACTGCGCGATACGCTCGATATCCGCCGCCGTGTGGAATTCCTTTACGACCGTTGTGCGGAACTCGAAACCGACTTTTCCCTCCATGAGAAGCGAAACGCTCTCCTCGAACGGGGCGATATCGAGCTTCTCTCTGCCGCAGGTGAGAGGGTATTTCTCTTTGCAGTTTTTGATGTCCATCGCGACGTAATCAACGAGCCCGCTTTCGATGAGCTCCCGCAGCTTCCCGGGGAACGCACCGTTGGAATCGAGCTTGACTAAAAAACCCATGTCCTTTACTTTCGCGCAGAAATCGGCGATATCCTTCTGCACAAGCGGCTCGCCGCCCGTGATCGCCACGCCGTCCAACGTGCCGCGGCGTTTTTCAAGCAGAGAAAAGATCTCCTCATCCGAAAACGACACCTCGCCCTCCGGATCGAGCACGAGGGGAACGTTGTGACAAAACGGACACCGCAGATTGCATCCGCCCGTGAACACCGTACAGGCGGTGTGCCCCGGAAAATCCAGCATCGTTAATTTTTGTAAACCTTGTATGTTCATAATCTTCTTTAATACTCCGTTTGTTAAGTTGGTAAATGGCAGGTCAGCGCGAAGCGGATATAAAGTTTCGCCCGCCTTTTCAAAGGCGGCGGTTTCTTAAGGCGGAGCCTTGAGCCGCTCACCGCAGTGAGCGGAATACTTTATCGTCCGCAAAGCGCAGGAAAGATTGAAAACCCTCGCCGGGGGTTTTCAAGTGCGAAGCACCGGGAAGAAACGGAAATCGCAGTTCGCGTTCGGCGGCGCGCTCTCTGCAGAGGAGGGACTCCGCGCCCTCCCGAGCGATGCTTTTTCTGAAACAATATATAGTCTGTTTTCACTTTTCGTTAGTATCATCATCCTGGTTCAGTGCTTCTATAAAGCCCGCAGTGATAATACCGGACGGCAATGCGATGATCGCGATTCCAAAGATGGAAGATACCATAGTCACAGCTTTACCGATCGTGGTAACAGCAAAAATATCTCCGTAGCCCATTGTGGTTAAAGAAACCGTTGCCCAATAAACGGCATCGAAAAAAGTTTTGAAAGTATCCGGTTCCGCGTTAAAGACAACGAGGGCAGATACGATAATATAACCTATGGCAAGAAATCCAACCGTGGCAAGTGTTTTTTTCTGTTTCTTAAACACTTCTATAATCAGATTTATGCTTTTACTGTACCGAACTGCTTTAAATATTCTGAAAACCTTGAATGTTCTCAATAGTCTGAAAATTTTCAACAACCGAAAACCTTTACTGACTACGGTCACAGACGGCAGGATCGACAGCAGATCAATAAGCGCCATAGGAGTGATCGGATACAACAAAAAAGAAAGAGCCTTTTTGTTCAGCTTGTAATCTGCCGTAACAAGTCTAAGCAGGTAATCAATGATAAAAATGACTACGGTTATTTTATCTATGATCACAAAAGCCTTATATTCCGTATGGAACGCCAACGGTACAATACTGAGCAAAATGACCGCCATCATGAACCAATCATAGACCGCGCTCAGACTATCATTTTCTTTTGCTACCTCGATTATATCGAATAGCCTTTTCCGCATTTTCCACTCCCCCAAAGATATTCTAATTTCTGCCTATAATGAGCGACAGCAGCCACAAAATCAATATGTGTCCCGGGTAGAAGGCGTAGAAGAAATATTTATTCATCTTAAATCCCCTCTGCCCGTTGTACAGCAGCAGCGGGACGGCGGCGAATACCGCGCATTCCTCCGCGGAATTGTACATAAGACTTCCATTATATACGATCATCGTGAGAGAGAAGCACACGGCCGCGATGCAGACGGCGCGCGGGAGCCTCGGCAGACGCATAACGATATAGAAAAGGAAGATGACGATCACGCCGGTCGCGTCGTAGTCCGTATTCAGATAATACGCGCCCGCCGCCAGCACGAGGGTGGTGAGCGGCGAAAGCCAGCCGAGCTTCACCGTATCGAGCATCTGAAACGCCCAGATCGCCATGAGCCCCATCAGCAGTGTGAAAAACACGTTCTGATAGCCGGGGTAGAACCATTCGCCGTAAAAGGCGAGATCGAAAGGCACCTCGGAAATGACGGCGAACGCCGCGAGCCGCAGCATATACTTATAAATGTTTTTCGTCCGTCCCGCGCCCTCGGCGATGAAAAACGCGAAGATCGGGAAGCCCACCCGGCCGATCATCCGCCAGACGGTCAGGCTTTGCCCGTTGAAAACGACGGCAGCGTGGTCGATGAGCATAACGGCGATGGCGATGAGCTTCAGTATGCTTGCGGACAAGCCGCCGAATTTTCCGATGCCGCCGAAATACAGCGGCTTTTTTTCACTTAATTTCGTCATATCAAAGCTCCGGGATCTCGTTCAGCAGAAAGTTCATAAGACTTACGATCCTGTACCCGTGTTCATCCCGGTAGGTCGCTCCGCCGTTTCCGACGATAACGATACGCTCAAATGCATCCGGAATATTCACAAGAGATCTCAGCTCCTGTTCCTTTTTTTCCTCGCCGTAAAACGCATACGCCGATTGGATATAATACCGGTCATACCCCTTATTTGCAACAAAATCGACTTCAAGCTGTCGGCGAACGCAGTGATCGGAAGCGTTTCTGTCGTATATTTCCACCACGCCCACGTCCACCTGATATCCGCGGCTGATGAGCTCGTTATAGATCATGTTTTCCATGATATGCGTCGGTTCGGTCTGACGGAAATCAAGACGGGCATTCCGGAGACCGATATCGCAGAAATAATATTTGGCGGGAGTTGCTATATATTTTTTGCCTTTAACGTCGTACCGTTTTGCGCGGCTGATGAGAAAAGCGTCGGTAAAATAGTCGATATACTTTCGGATCGTATTCGGATTGATAACGGTATGATTTAACGATCGGAAGGTATTGGCAAGCTTCTGCGTATTGGTAAGAGAGCCTATGCCGGAGGCGAGGATATCGAGCAGTTCGTCAAACTCAGAAGCGTTTCTTATCTTATGCCGCTGCTTCAGATCGGAAAGATAGATCTTCTCTCCTACTTCTTTCAGATACGCTATCTTTTTTTCGGGATTCTGCATGAGAGCAACGATCGGGAGACCGCCGAAGCGCATATATTCGTCAAGGCGCTCGTTTCTGTCGCCGCCGAGCCCTTCGTAATATTCCCGGAAAGAAAGAGGAAAAACACGTATCTCATCACTCCGCCCCCGGAACTCGGTGATGATATCGCTGGAAAGGAATTTTGAGTTGCTTCCCGTAACGTAGGTATCGGCATTGGGAATATGGAGCATACTGTTGAGTACGTCCTCAAAGCCGTTTACGTACTGTATTTCATCCAGCAGAACATAATATTTATCTTCATCGGTGATTTTGCTTTTGATATACCGATACAGCGACATACTGTCACGCAGCGCGGCATATTCGAGATCGTCGAGAGCGATCCTTATGATATGTCCGTCATCCACACCGTGTTCTTTCAGATACCTTACGAATATCGTAAACAGCAGATAGGATTTCCCGCAGCGCCTTATGCCTGTAACAACTTTTATAAGTGGGCTGTCCATGCCGTCGATCAGTTTTTTCAGATAAACGTCTCTCTTAAATTCCATAGATCTCGCTCCGAAGGAAAGATTTTTGCGGCAAACCGCAATTTTCGTTCCTTATTATACCCTCAAAAACGGAAAATAGCAAGAACAAAGGAAAGATTTTTGCGGCAAACCGCAAAAATCTTTCCTTCAGCTCATATTTGTGCCGCAGTCTGTTCCTTTTCCGCTTCGGCAAGGCGGCGTTCCCGCGCCTCGGTGACCTGACGGGTGATATCCTCCATATAGTCGCCGTGGAGCTTGAATTTCGTGGAGAATACGAGGATGGAAAGGATGAAGAACACGGGCGGGATGATATACATCACGGCGCTGACGGCGTTCTTGACCTTTTTCGGATAGATATAGCCCTCGGTGAGAGCCGCCTCGCTTCTGTAATCGTTGTATTTCACGGCTTTCAGAGCGGCGTTGAGGATGATGGTCTGGAAGGTGTAGGCCATCTTCTGCAAAAAGCCCTTCATCGAGAAGGTGACGGACTCGGCGCGTCTGCCGGTCTTTACTTCGCCGTAGTCCACGATATCGGCAAGGAACACGGTCTGGGAAACGAACATGGAAGCCGTGCCGATCTGGGTGATGAGATAGAAGATATCGAGCAATATGACGTTGCCGAGGAACTGCCCGGAGCAGAACATGCCGATATAGCCCGCAAGCGCCACGGAAAGAGAGAACTGATACGTTCTGCGGCGGGTGGTGAATTTCATCATGATCGGAATGACCGCGAGACCGAGGATGGAGCCCGCCGCGCCGAACGTGGAGAAGAGCGACTGCGCCTTCGTGTTGTTCAGCACGACCGCGAAGAAATAGTCCTGCACGCCGGAGGTGGTGTAGAAGCCCGCGTTCGAGAGCATGGCGAACAGCATGAAAACTCTCAGCTGATCGTTGGTCTTGATGACTTCGAATATTTTTTTGAACGAGAATTTTTCCTTGGGCTTGACGGCGACCGTCTCTTTCACGTGCGACATGGAGAGAGCCGAGAAAAAGACGAGAGCGACGGCGCACGCGGCGGCGCAGACGGTGTAGCCCTTCTGCGTCCAGATATAGGTCGTGCCTCCCTCGGCGTTCGTAACGGCGGTGCCGAGCTTATTGAGGATCACGGGGGAAAGGATCTGGATGATGCCCTGTCCGAGGCCGGAGAAGGTACGCGCCACGGTGGCGATGATGCTTCTCTCCTTCGGGTCGGTCGTGAACGACGGCACCATCGACCAGTAGGGAATGTCGGCGGTGGTATTCGTCATGCCCCAGAAGACGTAGGTGAACACGGCGTATATGAGCAGGCCGACCGATTTGCCCGCCGTGGAAAATCCGGGATTGAAAAACAGCAGGAAGAGGATCACGGCGTTCAGACAGGAGCCGATCATCACCCACGGACGGTAGCGGCCGAACTTCGTGGAGGTATTGTCCACGATCGTACCCATCATCGGGTCGTTCACGCCGTCCCATATCCTTGCGGCGGCGGTGAGCCCGAGCAGAAAGCCGGGATCGAGCCCGAGGATATCGGTCTGATATTTCTGCAGTTTTCCGTTGAACATACCGTAGCTCAGATCGAGTCCGATCGCCCCGGTACCGTACCATACCTTATCGGTAAATTCTTTTACTTTTCCCATCAGCTTCCTTGCTCCTTATCTTAAAACTTAAAACTGAAAACTTAAATCTTTACAACGCATACGGCTCGTCCGCGATGTTCTCCATCAGCTTCACGCCGTACCTGTCCGCGAGCGCCTTGCAGCCGTCAACGCTTTTTTCATCCGCGAACACCGACGGCGAATGCGCGTCGAGCTCGATGAGCGCGCGGTTGCCCACGATCCCGACCTGCTCCCAGAAAAGCCCGTTCGGATAATGTCTGCCCTCCGCGAAGCCGTAGCGGTTGAGTCCGAGGGGGATATCGAGTTTTTTCAGCGCCGTGAGAAATTCGTTCACACGGCGGCGGTATATCTGCGGATCGCCCACGTAATGCAGGGCATCCGGATGGCAGATATACAGGAATTTGCCGGTGGCGGCTCCCTCCAGCAGATTCTCATAGAACGAAACGAGCCGTTCCCCGGAGTCCGCTGCATTGAAAGCGCCGATATTAT
>JAZLHN010000137.1:0-7623 GCA_045616815.1 Acutalibacteraceae bacterium | reverse complement strand
CGCCGCCTTTGAAAAGGCGGGCGAAACTTTATATCCGCTCCGCGCTTCAACCTGCCATTTCTCGTCCCGATATAAAAAAGGCGCGCAATTTTGCGCGTCTTTTTGAGTTTTTTACATCCACACGGTGATGCGGTTTTTCTTTCCGTTCCAGCCCTTGCCGCAGGAGGCGTAGTCGGTGAAGATCATTTCCTCGCCGTCCGTTGTATTCATTTTCAGGCGGAGCATTTCGCCCTCTTCGGGTTCCGTAAGCTCATATTCTTCCGAAAAACGCAATTCTCTTTCGGTGAAGTAATTGTTTTTCGCCTCGTCGAGGGCGAGGGTGAGCGGACCGAAGAAAAACGCCTGCCGTCCGTTCAGCTCTTCCCTGCGGGGAGAAAATTCGCCGTCCAGCTCGATAATGTCGCCGTCGGTGAAAGTTCTTTCAAGCGTGATATAGCCGTTATGCGGCGCGGCATTCACGCCGATCCCGTTCACGGACAGAGATACGTTTTCCGCATAGTCCGGGATGCGGAGTTTCAGCGAAAATGCGCCGTCGGAATGAACGGTTATTTTCGTATTGAGGCTGCGGGGGAAGTCCGTTTCCGCGTCGGCGGTAAATCCGTCTGAATCAATTTTTCCGTTGATATAAGAGGAGAATACGACGCCGTTTTCCGTCTTCATCACGGCGGTGAGCGGTACGAGACCGATGCCCGCGCTCGCGATGCAGGCGCAGCAGCCGTAATAGCCGCCGAAGGAGAAGTCCTTTTTGCCGCCGATGCCTCTGCCGCGGCGGTTATAGAACAGGGGAGCGTAGCTGTCGAAGGGCATAGCTTCGCAGAGGACTTTCCGTCCGAGATCGAGCCCTTTTTCGTGTTTCACGTTCACCGCGCCGTACAGAGCGTTGAGCGCGGCTTTCTCAAAGCGGGCGTAGTATTTTTCCTCGCCCGTGAACATATACAGCCTTGCGTTCATGCGCATCCACGTCACCGTGACGCAGGTCTCCTGCATGATGCCCTCGGAATATTCGGTCTGCTTAACGGCGGAGTGGTCGAACAGCTCGTGCGTGCATCCGCAGCAGCCGATGGCGGTGATGTCTGTTTCGTTCACGGCGTCCATGAAATTCTTCACGGCGGTGAAATAATATTCCTTTCCGGTCACTTCGTAATAGGCGAGCAGTCCCTCGAAGAACGAGATCGTTTCGTAGGCTTTCACCTCGGGATATTCGTAGGGCATGACCTTGTTTTCGAAGGCGAGAGCGACAAGATCGCCGCCGCTGCATCCGCCCGAGGAGATGATATACTCCGCGAATTTTATGAGTGTCTCGTTTTTGGTGAGCTTATAGAGATCTATGATCGGTTCGAGCACGGAGCAGGAATTGACCCCGCCCCAGAAAGAGCTCGTTTCGGTGATGTGCTTTTTGCCGTCCTCGTTTCCGAGCGCGTTCATCAGCGCCTTCGCGTGCGCCGTCATGGCGGTGATGATTTCTTTTTTCAGCGATTCATCCTTGCATATCCGGTAAAAATGCAGCATACCCGTGAGCACGTATTTGCGGCACCAGATATCCCACTGCCAGAAGAGATTGTTTTCCCCGTAGGTGGAAAAGCTGCCGTCCGGACGCTGTTTGGAAAGCAGACCTCTCACGGCGTTTTCAAGCACCGCGTAGAGCTTTTCGTCGTGGTTGTACATATACGTCAGGCACGCGCCGCGCATGGTCTTGCCCCAGTATTCGCCGCGCCAGCCGTCGTCCGCCTTGTCGTCCTCGATGCCGTAGACCTTCACGAAAGCATCCCACAGCTCCGTTTTCAGAAGCTGGTTCTCCATGATAAAACCGACGTAAGTATCCTGTATTCCCTTGTAGTCCGCCCCGCCGGACAAAAAATCGTATTTGTTCATATAAATAACCCTCCGAAAGATTGAATATTCAGTTCGTAGAAAAGTATAGGAAATATTTATATTTTTGTCAATAAAAGTCAACGCCTTAAAAAATTCTATTGTGTAAATAAAAAAACTGTGCTACAATGATACCATCATTTTCCGAAAAGGAGAAATATCATGTTTTCTTTCATGAACATCCTGCACGTGATGCTGGCAAAGCTGCTGGCATTTCTTTACTCGTTCCTGTCGTTTTTCGGCGCGGGCATCCTTTTTGACGCCGAGCTGCCCGAAGCTCCGGAAGATTTCACGCCCGTGCTTCGTTTCGCGGTGTGCTCCGACGTTCACTTAAGCGGCGATCCCGAGGCGGCGGAGGCGCAGCGCCTTGAAAAGATGATCAACTTCATGTACGACTATTCCGAATCGCAGGAATACAAAAACTTCGACGCTCTGTGCGTGGCGGGCGACTTTGCCGATCAGGGCAAGCCCGAGCAGTACGATCTGTTCAACAAGATCACGTCCGAAAACCTGCGCGAGGGTACGCAGCTGCTCACCTGCATGGGCAACCATGAATTCATCAATTACCGTGACTACGACGCGAGCCTCGGCGCGAGAATGTACGAGGAAAAGCGCGGCGAGCTGAACACCAGCGTCAAGATCAACGGCTATCACTTCATCCTCTGCTCCTACGCGGAGGACGGCAAGACTTTCACGAGCCGCCTGTCGTGGCTTGAAAAAGAGGTAAAAGCCGCCGTCAAGGATACCGGCGACAAGCCCGTGTTCACCTTCCAGCATCCGGCGCCCTTCGCCACCGTTTACGGGGCTTTGAGCTGGGGCGATCCCTCCGTGGGTATCGTTTATCTCAAATATCCGCAGGTCGTCAACTTCTCCGGACATTCGCATTTCCCCGTCAACGATCCGCGTTCCATCTGGCAGGGCGGTTACACCGCGTTCGGCTGCGGCACTCTCAGCTATTTCGAGACCGAGCTTGACGGTATCTCCGGCAACTTCCCCTATAACGTGGACGAGGCCGCGCAGTTCTATATCGTGGAAGCCGACGAGGCGGGCAGCGTGCGCGTACTGCCCTACGACCTCATCACCGATACGTTCTTTGAGAACGAATATTATCTCACCGGCCTTGCCAAGCGCAATTACGAGTATTCCTATCTGAAAATGAAGCTCCGCGACACGAAGCCCGTTTTCCCGGAGGACACCGAAATTTCCGTTACCGTGGATGACAACGGCGATTATATCCTCACCTTCACGGGTGCCGAGGATAAATACGTCGTGGAGAGCTACAAGGTGAGCGTCACGAAGAACGGCATCAAGGTCGCCGACGACAATTTCTCCGGCAAATATATGTACCTCTTCGAAGAGGACGTTTACACCGTGAATCTCGGCAAGCTCGAAGCGGGCAAGAAATACAACGTTTCCATCACCGCCATGAACGCTTACACCGAGCTCTCGGAGCCCTTCACTTATTCCTTCACGGCGTAAAAGCAATTCTGTTTCCGACATGAATATGCCCGAAACTCCATAACTCATAACTCTTAACTCATAACTTTGCAGGATAGCGGCATTGTCGCTATCCTGCAATTATTTTGGCTTCGGTTTCGTCAGAAAGGATACGATGAGACCCGACAGCACCGCCGCCATGATCCCCACGGCGCCCGCCGTGAGCGGCCCCGAGAGAACGCCTAAAAAGCCCTGCTCGTCCACCGCCTGGCGCGTGCCCTGCACGAGCAGATTCCCGAAACCGGATAAAGGCACTCTCGCTCCGCTTCCCGCGAGATCGACCAATTTGTCGTAGAGCCCGAACGCGCCGAGCACCACGCCCGAAATGACGTAGCCCACCAATATCCGCGCCGGAGTGAGCTTCGTTTTGTCGATCAGTATCTGTCCTATGACGCACAGCGCCCCGCCGATCACGAACGCCCATAGAAACCTCATGCCATCAGCTCTTTCCTTTTTCTCGGAAATAGTTTCTCCCGCGCACGAAAAGATATACCCGCTTTGAAAAATATTTTATCCCGGCGCAAATTTTTCTGTTTTTCCTCTTGATATTTTCTTCCCGATACTGTATAATACATTTCTGTTGACAGAATAACGCACTTCGTTTGTGCTTGTTCCGTTGTGCTGGTGTGGCTCAATGGCAGAGCAGCTCATTCGTAATGAGCAGGTTGATGGTTCGATTCCGTTCACCAGCTCCATGAAAATGACTTGTCGAAAGACAAGTCATTTTTTTATCCCGGTTCGTCGGAATCGGACCATCAACATACGCATCTTTTGCGCAGCAAAAGGCGTTATGATCACTAGTTGCCGGGGCAAAGCCCCGGCTCGATTCCGTTCACCGGCTCCACCCCGTAATCCCTTATGCAGCAAGGGTTTGCGGGCTTTTTTTATGTCCGAAATCAAAGTCTGTATCCAGTAAAAATACCGGTTTCTATCCACTTTTTTTCAAAAATGTAAAAACGAGCCCGTTTTTCCTTGTGAGGACGAGCTCGTTTTTGCGTTATTCCGTGGTCTCTTTTGACGATAAGAGGACTCTTCCGTTCACGCATAACGGATCCCTTCTCCCTATATTTTTTCAGTTTTTTTCGCTGGATCCGGAAAAAATCCGGATTGCGTTTGTATAAAAGCTTCTTTTCATTTGAAGTGTTTTATGCTATGATGATATCGGCAAATCGGAATTTTGCGAGGTGTTAAAATGAAAGATATGGACATGACCGTACCTTGTGAAAACGGACTTATCAACATCAGGGTCGGTGCGATCATAATGAAAGACGATCATTTCTTAATGGTCGGTAATAACAGACACCCCGAGTATCTGTATTCCGTTGGCGGCCGGGTCAAATTCGGCGAGACGGCCGAAGAAGCAATTATCCGTGAAGTATATGAGGAAACCGGCGTTGGAATGGAAATCGACAGGTTGGGCTTTGTTCACGAAAACTATTTTTACGGTGACTCGGATAATAATCTCGGTATCCTGATCTATGAGGTATCATTTTACTTTTATATGAAAGTTCCCGAACACTTTGAAGCAGTATGTCACAGCGTTTCGGGAGATGAGCATCCGGAGTTCCTCCAATGGGTAACAACAGATTCGGAAATCAAGTATTATCCTGAGTTTTTCAGAACGGAGTTAAAAAATCCCATAAGAGCAGTGAAATTCTTTTCTACGGACGAAAGATAATTTTTTATTATACAGAGGAGAAGAAAAAAATGAAAAGATATATGACAATGCGTTATCCTGCTGCGTGGCACGGTGAAATGTGGCGCGAGGGAGCTCCCTGCGGCAACGGCACCGTGGGCGCGCTCGTTTACGGCTCGGTCGGCCGCGAGATCGTTTTGCTCAACCACGCGAGAATGTGGCGCGACGCGAGGATAAAGGAGATCCCGGATATCAGCAATACCCTGCCGCTGATACGCGAACATATCGAAAACCACCATCCGGAGCTTGCGAACGACATTCTTGCAGACGCCCTGCGCGAAAAGGGATATAACGCCTGCACCTCCGATCTGTTTCCGCTCGGAGATATCCTGATCGACCGCGTTCGTCCCGCGGTGCAGAAGCATTACCGTCGGACGGTCGATATGGAAAACGCGGAGGTGACCGTGGAATGGCAGGAGGAGGACACATGCTATCGCAGAAGGCTCTTCGTTTCACGCTTTGACGGACTCGTTTATATGCAGATATCCGCCGACGGACCGGGCAAGATCGACGTCAACGTGACTCTTGACGTACACGACCGTGAGACTGCCGGAGACGACACGGAAATCCTTGACACGGAAACTAACACAGCCGACGGCCATATATATTACGCCGGGCGCAACGCCTTCGCCGAATACGTTCCCGCGCAGGGAGATTACGGCATAACCATGCGCGCCGTAAACGAGGGCGGCACCGTAAGTGAGAAAAACGGCTGGATAATGATCCGCGGCGCGGACAGCGTGCTTCTGACGGCGGACGTGTTCGTCGGACAAAACCGTGAAAAAGCCTTCGCCGGGGGAAAAGAAAGGCTGAAAAAAGCGCTGCCGTACGAAGAGGCGCTTTCCAAGCACGCCGAGCTTCACAAAAAATTCTACCTCGCGGCGGAGCTGAAGCTTTACGACGGCGAATATCATTCCAACGAAGAGCTTCTGCTCGACGCGTTCGACGGGGAAATCTCCGACGAGCTCGCGGAGACTGCCTACGCCTACGGACGGTATCTGTTCGTCTGCTCCACGGGCGACCGGGGAGAACTGCCGACGCATCTGCTCGGACTGTGGGCGGGCAGTTACCACACCATGTGGGGCATCAATATGCTGAATGTCAATTTCCAGATGATCTACTGGAACTCGCTTTCGGGCAATATGCCTTCGCTTCTGAAGAACGCGCTTGAATATCTCGAAAGCTTCAAGGAGGATTTCCGCGAAAACGCGAAAAAGCTTTTCGGCTGCAGAGGTATACTCGTAAACGCCGTCAACACGCCCGAGGGCGGCAAAGCGGCTTGTCTTATGAGTCACATTCTCAACTGGACGGCGGGCGCGGCGTGGCTGAGCCGTCACTTCTATGATTATTGGCGCTACACCGGTGACGATGAGTTCCTGAAGGAACACGCGCTCCCGTTTATGGCGGAAGCGGCTCTGTTTTATGAGGATTTTCTGTATCGCGACGCCTCCGGCAAATTCGCGATCACTCCGGCGACCTCTCCCGAAAACGTTGCCGGAAACTTAAAGGACAAATTCGGCCCGTATCTGCAGATAAGCAAAAATCCGTCTATGGATATCGCCCTCACGCGGGAGCTGTTCACCGATCTGCTCGAGGGGGCGCGCTATGCCGGGGCTTATGCCGACAAATACGAAAAGTGGACGGAAATTCTTGAAGGTCTGCCCGACTATAAATTGAATCCGGACGGCTCTCTGAAGGAATGGGCGGACGACTTTTATGAGGACAACAACGCTCACCGTCATCAAAGTCACGTCTACGCGGTGTTCCCCGGACACTCCGTCACGCCCCGCCACGAGCTGTTCCCCGCGTTTTACAAGGCGGAGGAAAAGCGCTTCGCCGAAGGACTCAACGAAATGTCGGCATGGGGCGCCGTTTATATGGCGGGCGTGTACGCGAGACTCCGCGACGGCGAAAAGGCGTTCACAGCCCTTTCCGAAACGGTACGCAACACCTGCGCGAACAATCTTTTTTCCATGTCCAACGACTGGCGCAGAATGGGCAGTCTCGCGTGCGAGGATTTCCGTCTCGCGCCCTTCCAGATCGACGCGAATATCGGCTTCCCGGGGGTCGTGAACGAAATGCTCGTCAATTCCTCCACCGGTGCCGTCGAGCTGCTTCCCGCTCTTCCGGGAAAATGGTCAAAGGGCAGCATAAAAGGACTTTTGTGCGTGGGAGGAATAACGGCGTGCATAACATGGAATGATTCTTCTGCCGAAGCGGTGTTGACCGGAGTGAAAAAAGCGACACAAGTTACCTGCGGCTCCGGTTATACCTTCGAAAACGGTGAAACCGAGGCAACGGTGACGTCGGATACGACACTGCGGCTGATAAAAAAACCGCTGTCGGCGGGCAAGTAACGTGGACTGATGCAGTATTTTCCTATACAAACTATTGACATAGAAAAAATAAATAATAAGAAGAAGGGGGTGTAAAAAAACGAAAGTTTTTTTACACCCCCTTTTGAGGGGATAGGAAAAAAAGATGAAGAACGGACAAACTGAGCAAAAGCAAGGCTTCAGCCTTGCTTTTGCTTGCCCGAAGGCGTACAAAAGTACGTCGAG
>JAZLHN010000136.1:0-2329 GCA_045616815.1 Acutalibacteraceae bacterium | reverse complement strand
CTCCCGTGCCGTGGCCGACGCAGGAAGCGGAAACCGTGGCAAAGCGTGTGGTCAAGGGCATCCGCAAGGATAAAAAACATATCTTCCCGTCAACAATGTTCCGAATCACTAATGCGGTCAGCCGGGTATTTCCGTTTGTTTTTAAATTTTACGTTGCTATAAATAATAGGACATTCCGCAAATGGCTCGCCGAGGAGGGAAAGTGATATGGAAAACGAGGTCAAAGCTTATCCCGCACCGTGGAATCTGCGCGGAAAAGGATATATCTTTCTTTACAAGTTCAAAAAAGATTTCGTCAAGCAAAGCGGAAACGTTCCGGCATTTCTTGACGGCGCTTTCGCAGGGGGATTCGGCAGCGTTATGTTGGTAGATTACGAGGAATCAAATGCCGGATCTTACGGAGAACTTCTCTTTATTCCGGGCAAATTCCGTTTCGGCGTCAAAAAGCTCGATACGATCAGCAAGATCTATGTTTCCACGATGGAAAGCGTCGTGAACGGCAGAGCAAACTGGGGGATTCCGAAGGAGAAGGCGGACTTCTCTTTTGAAGAAACCGACAGCGGCACGGAAAAAGTCACCGTCACGGCAGGCGGCAAAACCGCGGCGGAGTTTACCTTACACTCCGGCAAATTTTCTTTCCCGGTCAGCACCAATCTGCTCCCGTTTCCGCTCGTGCAGCAATATGAAAGAAAACACTATTTCACCGACTTTTTCGGAAAAGGGACAGGGCATTTTTCAACGATCACGGATATGAAAATCGATCCCGCCCTGTTCCCGGACGTATCTGCCTGCCGACCGATTGCCGTCATCCGTGTCGATCCGTTCCATATCACATTCCCGGAGGCGAAGATAGAAAATGCCTGATGAAACGACACTGAACCGACTGCTTGCCTTCTTTGACATCAAAGACGAAAACGGCATCTCGAATCTAGAAAAGGTACATAAGTATCAGAAAATTCTGCGCCGTATCGAAACGACGGATAAAAGCAGGAGCGTGGAAGCCGTCGAAAACGAAGCCGCAGCCGAGGCCATCCCGAACGGAATCATTATCGAAAACGGGAAGATCATCGGGCTCGGTATTCACATTTTCAATGAGGACGTCTATCCGCTCAAAAGCTTTGAGAGCAACCTGCGAAGCTGTGACCTGATCGGCGCGCTGGACATTTCCGACTGCACGGATATGGTGTTTCTTGATCTGTACCATAATAAGATCACGTCGATCAGATCCGGGAATCTGCCGTCCATGCGGATCTTCGGCGTGCAGGATAATCTGCTGGAAACCATCGACGTGACCGAGATGCCCGCCTGTCAGGGGATCGACGCCGGGAGGAACCGGCTGAAAGAGATCGACGTTTCGCGCAATTCGGAACTGGTCGAGCTGTATATCAATGATAACGCCTTTACGGAGATCGACCTTTCCCACAATCCGAAACTCAAGTATTTCTATTGCCATAACAATCAGATCACGGAGCTGGATACGCGCGCCAATCCGCTTCTGCGCCATCTGAACGCCGCGGGAAATCCGATGAAAAGCATCCGTTCACTCACACCCCAACGGGCGGAACAATTACCGCTGGAGCTGTATGCCGGTGACGGAGGCTGTGTCGGGCTGAAATTCAATCCGGTCTACGACGCGCAATGGAAAGAAACCGGCGAGTGGCAGCAGAGCTATTACGCTTATGCCGACGAGGGCTTCTGCTTCGAGGGATGGTATGAAAACGCGGTGAAAGTATCCGAAGCAGAAACGTGGACGGACGAATACGGTACGAGCCGGATTCTGAAAGCAGTGTTTGAAAGGGAGAAAGACGTATGAGCGGCAAAGAAAACGAATCGGGGATTATCGGTCACTTTTCCGTTGCACTCGGTTTATTCGACTATATCAATCCGATTTTTTACGGTGTGACAGTCGTTACGATTTTGATAAAAATGTTCGGCATAATGAGCGTGCCGACATATATACTTTTTGCGGTTGGCGCGGTGATTTCGTTGATTTTCGGACTTTCGATCCCGACGGTCAAGCTCATCGTCGGACTCGGGAAAATGCAATTCAAGATGCCGGTCAATCTGGTATCGTTCGTGAATACGGGAATCCTTCTTTCCGGCATCGCGCTCGTTTCCCACGTTGTCGGAGTAAAGCCGCTGACGCTGTGTATCGTGCTGTTGTGCGCGGCGGGTATCATCGGCTTTTTGTGGTATAAAACGGGGAAATTCAACACCGTCGCCGTGCTGATCGGCGCGGTCGGCTACCTGATGATCTATGCGTCCCTTATCACATTGTCGATCAGAAACGGCGCGATCCTGCCGATCATTCTGTACGCGCTTGCGATCT
>JAZLHN010000135.1:0-9043 GCA_045616815.1 Acutalibacteraceae bacterium | reverse complement strand
AAAGCGTTTTGTTCGGCGGCGATACGGCGCTCTTCATCGAGGCGTGTTTTTGTTTCGCCGTAACCGGACAATATATCGTCGATATCCGCATACCCTTCGGCAAGCGTAAGCATCCGGAGAGCGAAAAGATAAGGCTTTGCGGCTCTGCCGTAGATCTTCCTCTCACGCTTGGCCTCGGCGATCGTTTTTTTCTTGCGCTTCTTTTCCTCCGGCGTGTTCTCCGGCAGATCGAAGGCGTTTTCATACGTCGCGGGATCGCATTCGTAAATGCCGTCGGGATAGTATTTTTGAATGAGCTTTGCGGAATGTTTGAGCTGCATCGCGGCGCTCACCGTATCGCGGCGGAAGGTCTTTTCTTCCTTGGTCGCTCCTTCGGGAATCGCGCGGGCGGCTTCGAGGATGCTTTCTTTGTCAAGATAAAAGCCCTGCAGTCCGCCGTCGGCAATACGCCGGCAAATTTCAAGCTGCGCCCTGCCGACGGGCGTTTCAAATCTGTTCAGCTCGCGCATGACGAATTGAGCGATCTCGATCTCGTCGTTATGCTCCGCCGCCGCTTCCCGTTTTGCGGCGCCCGCTTTTTTGCGAATACGGTATTCTTCGCGGTCAAGACCGGCGTTTTTCAGTGCTTTGAGCTCGTCTTTGTCCGTGTTGAGCTTCTGCAGTCCCGCGTATTCGCGCGCGTTGAGCACCGCTTCACAGCCTTCGGCGTAAGCTTCATCGCCGCACAGGCCGCTCTTTTTGTCTTCTATCATCGTGCGGAGCTTCAATACCCGCACGTAGGAGCGCTGCCCCGTTTCCGAGATGTTGTAGAACAGCCACGGCAGAATGTCGACCGCCGCCCCGACGGTGGCGATCTTCATCAGCACGTCGAGGAGCTCGTACAGCACGTTATCTTTGGGAGCTCCGTTCGCGTCAAACGCTTCGAGCACGCTGTAATCTGTGCCGTCGAAGCCGTATTTCTGATAGACCCACGGCACGAAAAGATTGGTGACGGCTCCCACGCCGCCGTTGATGTAGCTCGAAAGCATCCCGAAGGCGCCGTCGATGCGTTCGCCGCTGATATATTGCTGATAATCGCGCATATCCGACTCGATGGAGCGGTCGAGCACCTCGTCCGTTCCGCAGAAGCGGTC
This sequence comes from Acutalibacteraceae bacterium, assembly GCA_045616815.1. Lineage (GTDB taxonomy): Bacteria > Bacillota > Clostridia > Oscillospirales > Acutalibacteraceae > RUG806. The sequence continues at coordinate 7,910 of JAZLHN010000135.1, read as the reverse complement.
GAGCCACAGAAAGACCGTGATCGCGATAAGACTCTTTTTATAGGTAAGGAACAGCATGAAAACGCAGAACGTCTGAATGACGTTACGGAAGATTTTGAGCTTCTTTTTGCCGAATTTTTTGATAAGCCACGGGGAGGCGATCATCGCCCACATAGAGGAATTGTAGGTGATGGTATTGATGATGCCCACCATCGACATCGGTCCGCGCTTGCCGTAATAAAACAGCCAGTCGAGCAGACAGCCTTTGGTATTTTCGAGAAAATCGTTCCACGCGTCGAGGCTTCTTACCCAGAATATGCGGTTATGAACCACCGCTTTGAGCGCGTCCCAAAAGCCGATCTGCGTCATGCGGCTTTTTGGTACGATGATCCTTTCTTTTGTTCCGTAATAGGCGTAAAGGCTGAGTCCCGCGCCTATGACGATGAAAAACGGATAGATCTTGCGGTAGGTATTGATATTGTAAAGATCGCCGTCGGCCAGCAGATCGCTGAGGATCGGGATGAAAAGTTGAGCGACCGAGGGGGCGAAATTGTGTACAAGGCTCGTGACCGCCATGATGCGCGTGCGTTCCTTGGAATTGGGCGATATCGTGAAAATCAGATTGCTTACGCCGGTGGAATACCAGTTCTGGATATAGCCGTGTACCTGCCCTACGACGAACAGCGTTACGATCATGGAGAAGTAGGGCATACGTTCGTACGGCAGAAACAACGAGAGGAGCGCCAGCGCCGCCGAGGGGATGGCAAGCTTTATATATACGCGGTATTTGCCGTCGCGGCTGTTGAGATTATCAATGATATAGGAGTTGATCGGCGCGAGGATATAGCCAATCGCCATACACACGTAGTTGAGTATGAGCAGATCGCGGTTCGTCATTTTCAGCGTGAGCCCCGTAAAGGCGTTGCCCACGCCGAAGCCGATGGCAAATTGCGTTGCCAGCCTCATCCCGAGCCATCCCACGGAAAGGCAGACGATCTCTTTATACGGCACGTAGTCGCCGCTTGCGGGTATTTTCCAGCAGGCAATGATCTCGTTCAGAAGATCCTTCGCTTTTTGTATCAGCTCTTTGAGCATACGTTTTATCTCCCAGAAAGTATTTTTTTCTTAATCAGTATAACGTAGCTTTATGAATTTTTCAATCGCTCCGGCGTGAATTGTTCCTTTATCGGAAATTACTTGCCAATCGTCTTTCTTTATGGTAAAATAAAGAAAATTTTTTCGTTTTATTGCGAAGTCCGGAAAAAAGAGGCGGTATCCAAAAAGTGAAAACAGAAAACAGTACGTCCAGAAGAAACGTGATACGGCGCATACTTCTTTTATGCGCGGCGGCGGTCGTTCTTCTCGGCGCCGTGATCATCGGTATGTGTCTTTTCAATCAGCGTCCGGCGGTGCAGACGGTCGCCGTATATCAGAATGAATATCTTGATGCGAACATAAGTATTGCCGATGACGGCGCGGCGGAGATCCTGCCCGGAAACGCAGAAATGGACAGGCGCACGGGCATCATTTTCTACGTCGGCGCGCAGATAACGCCCGATGCGTATATCCCGCTTCTTTCGCGCATCTCGGAAAAGGGATATTCGTGCTTTATCCCGAAGCTCACCTGCAATATGGCGGCTCTCGAACCGAGGGCGGCGGAGAAGATCATGGAGGCGCATCCCGAGATAGAAAAATGGTATCTCGCGGGTCATTCCATGGGCGGTCTTACCGCTTCGGGCTTCGCCGACGATCATCGCGATGAGGTGGACGGCCTGATCCTTCTCGCCGCGTATTCCAACCGCGATATGAGCGACGCCGGAGTGCCCGTTCTCTCCGTATTCGGCGACGCCGACGGCGTGATGAACAAAGAGCTGTACGATAAGCGTCTGGATTGGTATCCGGAGGATTTCGAGGAATATATCATCGAGGGCGGGAATCACGCGCAGTACGGCGACTACGGCGAGCAGCCCCGCGATAACGAAGCGGTCATCCCCGCTGCCGTTCAGCAGACGAGAACCGCGGATATCATACTCGACTGGCTTGTCCGTCACGCGTAAAACACAGGCAGAAATAAATTATTGACGAGTTGATGTTATGCTCAAATCTTTTTTTTCATTGGTTATGACGTTTATTATGACAACATTTTCTTTACTTTGCGGACATCCGAAGACTGCGGAACTCCCCGATGAATTAAAAAGGGACGGTACTCCCAAAAAATATTTTACGCTGAGCTTTGACGACGGCATCACGCAAGATCTCAAAATCATGGAGATCTGCCGCAAGTACGGCTTTACCGGCATTACGTTCAATATCAACACGGGCCTTTGCGGCGCCAACTGGGATTGGGTAGGCGAAGCCATCGGCGCGCCCGGCACTCCTCATCAGCGTTTTACGAAAAAGGAGCTGATGAGCGGCGTTTACGACGGCTTCGACGTGGCGGTGCACACGCTGAACCATCCTTCCATGAAGGCCTATGACAACGATTTGCCGAAGCTGAAAAAAGAGATCAATGCCGACGCACGGAATATCCTCAGATACACGGGCACCTATCCCCTCGGCATGGCATGGCCGGGCGGCGATACCGAATACACCGACAAAACGATAGAGCTCGTTGCGAAATATACGGATATGGGGTTTGCGAGAGCCGTTACGTCGTCCTATGATTTCAGCCTGCCCGAATATTTCCTGAAATGGCAGCCCACCTGCTCGATCATCGACGCGGACGTGCTGAAATACGCCGAGGATTTCCTGAATGCCGAATGTACCGAGGATATGCTTTTCTACGTCTGGGGGCACGGATATGAGCTGGATGCCTTCGATAAATACGATACGCTCGAGCAGCTTATCAAAAAGATGACCGAGGACGAAAACGTCGTGTGCGTTTCGAATTCGGAATTCTGTCTTCTGTTCAGGGATGAGATCCCGAAGTGGAAAAACGACGCCCCCGTCTGCTGAATACTACCGAAATAAAAACGACCGATTTCAGAAATGAAGTCGGTCGTTCGTTTCTTCTTATCCGGGAAGCAGATCCTTGTACTGATAGGCTCTTACGTAATCCACCTTGAAGGCGGAGGGGAGATATTCGTTTTGTACGACGTTTTCATTGACACCGAGCGACAGAATGAAGTACAGCGGCACTTCGCATACGCCGCCGAAGTCCGTTCGCGCGGTCTCAACGCCGTTGATATAGAAGATGTAGCCGTCCCTGTTCCATTCCACGCCGTAGGTATTGAATTCGTTGTACGGGTCGTTCGCGTAAAAATGTCCCTGATTTTCGCTTTTGTGCGAGTCACCGTAGGCATCGACGTGGATCGTATGGTAAACGGAATCGTGATATTTGTCGCCTTCGTCGTAGGAATAAAGCGTTTCGAAAATATCTATCTCGCAGCCGGTCACGCCGCCGTCGGTGTCGTCGTCCCACATACCGTCGGAAAGCATCCAGAAAGCGGGGTTGAGCCCGTCGCCTTTGGGCAGGATGCAGCGTACCTCGAAATAGCCGTAAAGCTGTTCATAGCCCGCGTGATTGCCGTTGTAATTCTTATTGGGGTTCGTTTCCATGCCGTAGGAATAATAGCCCGCGCCTTTTTTGCCTTCCTCTTTGTATTCGGCGGAGATCATGAGATATCCGTCGTCGGAGAAACTGACCTGATCGCGGTTCCAATACGCGGTATCGCGCAGCTGCGTGTCCTCATCGCCGTACACATAATGTCCCTGCCACACGGTGTCGTCGAAGCCCTTGTCGAATTCATCCTGCCATACGAGCTCGAAGCGGCTCATGTCGATGGTGTCGCCGTAGGGTGTGACGGGCGTATCGAAGACCGCCGCGCCGATGAGCTGAAAAAACGCGATGAAAAGCGCACCCGCCCTATGCATATCGAAATGAAGCATAGCTTTGACGGCGTTGCTCAGAACGCCGGAAAGCGCGGTCAGGGCGGCAAGCTGTCTTTTTGCAAGAAAGGAAAACATATCCGATCCCTCCGTAATTATTTTTCTAAAAAAGATAATAGCATTGTTGAAACAAAAAAGTCAAGTGCCGGGAAAACTTCTTTCGGCTTTTTCAAAATCAAGAGAAAGCGTGTTTTTCCCGCTGTCAACGTTCAGTGTTCCGCCCTTGCGTTCCGCTTGGCAGAAGCGGCAGTCGTAACGTGCGAATACCTTCGGCATATCCTGCCCGTTCACCCTGAATTCTCCGTCGAAGGAAACGGTGATATCGCCGAAATACGTTCTGTACCCCGCTTTTCCGTTCCCGAAAACCGCCGTATTTGCGTTTATGCGGCCTTTGAAATCCTCAAAGCTCTCACGCGAGGAATCGGAAAGCTCCGTCACGTAAATGTGATATTCTCCGCCCTCGCGGCAGAGGTCGAATTCCTTCTGCGGCAGATATTCCGGGGCAAGCTCCCGCTTGAGATTGGCGTACAGCCCTTTGATCGAGTCGGGATCGTAGGGCTTGAATTTCATTTCCCCGTCGGAGAGAAGAGCGACGAATACGCCGTTTTTCCGAGCGAACGCCTTATCCCCGCAAAGCTCGAATTCATCGTAAAAATCTATGGGCATAAAAGCGTGAGTTGTTTGTGCGATGCCGAATTCCGCCAACCGCGCTTTCTTCGGTATTTTATAGATCGTGATATTCACGTTCTCGTGCTGTACGCTCATCGGGCGTCTGCCGTTGCCGATCCAGTAACCGGGAGAAGCGGAGAAACGGTCGTTTCCTTTGCCGGCAGGGTGCGTCGTGAACAGACAAAGCTCTTCGCTGATATTCGCCGACCATTCGTGATCCTGCGCACCGTTCCGGTCGGGTGTGTTCGCAATGACGGTGGACAGAGTGTATTTATTGGTACGCCAGGTGTAAACGTTTCCTCGCCCCGTTGCGATGCCGTGGGGCATGATGGCATATTTCGCGGCAAGCTTCGGCAGGTCTAAGAGCTTCATGACGGAAATATCCGCGAATTTGAAATACGAAACGAACGAATTGCGCTGCATTTTGTTCGTTCTGAGATATGTCATCGTGTTTTTGAGCACCTGCGGATTGGTGAAGGTCTCCGCGCCGAGCTGCGCCATGATCTGCTCCGGCGCCTGCCCCACAAGACCCTCGTTCACGAGGTCGTCGGGGGAGAGACCGCAGCCCATCTTCACGGCGAAGGATTCCCGTAAAAGGGCAATGTCCTTTATCGCGGGCGGCAGGGTATACAGCCCTTTTTTTACGATATCCGTAAAGCAGATAAGAATATGATTGGGCTTTTTGCCGAGCCCTTCTTTTATGCGGGCTTTTTCACGTTCCGATAGCCCGTTGTCGGCGAGAAGCGCTTTTGCAGCTTCGGCTCCCCATAAAAGATTTATGGCGGGAGCGATGCTGTTGCCGTAGTAATTGCCCGCCTTGTTGTTGCCGTACATACGGGAGCTCACCGCCGCCAGCCTTCCGTTTGCGCTGTTCAATGCAACGTCGAGCCACAGGATATCCATGACGATCTTCATCTGCTCCGCGGCTTTTTTATCCTTTGCGTAGGCGATGAAATTCGCCATCGGCGCAAGATCCTCGGCGAGATAATTGTTGCTCAGATATTCCGAAAAACCGTAGGAAAACCGCTGTGTCATCCACGCGTTTATTCGTTGTGCAGCCTTTTCCTTATGTTCTTTCCCGGTCATGCCGCTGTTGGTGAAAATATCGTTTTCCCACTCCTGTCCCGCGAGATATTCCGCGGCGGCGAAAAGGATCTGATGATTTTCCGACCAGTAGCACATGCTGTCGTGCCCCGGCTCGTCCATGAAATATTTGAAATCGAGAAACGTCTTTTTTATAAGGGAAACGCAGCGTTCGCTGAGCTTTTCTTGGCAGTCTTTATATATCTTGAAAAGAAGCTGTGCGCGGAAATCCGAGCAGTCGAAGCGGTGATAAAGATAATCCGACTGAACCGAAAGCATTTCGTAGGCTTCCGGTTCTGTGAATACGGGAGCGTCCTGCTCTCCGGAAAGAAAACTATATAAGTCCTCAAAGCGTTTATTCCCGCTGATCGCGGAATAATAGTCGAAATTGCCCTTGGAGGGAAGCTCCTGCGCGGGCTTTTGCAAAGCTTTGACCGCGATCTCGGCGATCGGCTCCAGCGCAAGGAGCGAAGCGGCTCCCAAAATGACGCGGGATACTTTCATACGTTGTCCTCGCCGCCGTCATCGGCTTTGATAAGTCCTCTCTTTTCGGCGATCTTCATGGATACCTCGGTCATCACGTCGTCGGTGAGCGGATAATGCCTCATGGAGATATAGGTGATGAGATGTCCGATCGCGGGCAGAATGAACACCGAGAGCAGAACGCAATAGTAAAAGCGGTAGTTGACGAATACGTTTTCGGGCACGACCGCACTTTCGCCGCTTCCCGCAAAGCCGCAGAACGCCATGATGCCCATTGTGATGAGTCCCACGCCGCTCGAGGCGATCTTGTTGACGAACGTGAGCGCCGCGCCGATGGTGCCGGGAATGAATTTGCCGCTCTGGATATATTCGTAGTCGGTGAGGTCGCCCACCATCGCGTTTTCGAGGTTGGTGGAGATGCCGAGCGTGCTCATATACGAGCCGAAAACGAGGATGACCATGATAACGCCGAAGGTCACGCCGTGATAGGCGTATTCCGGATCGGCGGGCAGCAGGAACATCGTGATGAAAAAGCCCGCGGTGGCAACGAGCGTCTGAATGAACGATACCTTATGGTAGATATACGCCGAGCCTTTTTTCGAGGCGAAATACATACCGATGACGAGCACGGGCGCGCCGAGCACGACGCCGTTGAGGATATCGAACGCGGAGGTCAGCCCGCGATTCATGATGATATTGGCGAAAAGATAGATGGAGAGGCTGGCGCGCACCGATTTTGCGATCGAGTCGGAGCAGGTCGCCCACAGCAGACAGCGCAGAGGCTTGCTGCGCTTTATGACCTTGAAAAACTCGGTGATCTTTACTTCCTCTTTTTTCTCCGTCATGGAATAGTAGGTGGGATCGTCGCGGTTGCTGATGGATTTGACCGCTCCTAAAACAAGCACGACCGAAAGCACCGACATCACGACGATGGATACTCTCCATACGAAGGTTTCCTGCATATTTCCGAACAGATTGCTCGTAACTACGAGGGAAACGAACGCGGATACCACGGCATCGGAAACGGTCTGACCGAGCGCGTAAACGGGGCGCTGCTTCGGGTCCTGCGTGATGATCGCCTGCCCGGCGCGCGTGGCCGTCATAAGGATCGTGTTGCCGATGATGACAACGGCGTAACAAAGCCCCAGGATGGCGTAGGAGGCGCCGATCGGAATATCGGGCGCGACCGGATAGAAAAAGACGATGAGCGCGGGAATGAGCGATAAAAACGCGCCCGTGAGCATGAAGAGTTTGAATTTGCCGGGCTTGTTGTATTTATCGAAAACATTGGCGATCAGCGGGTCCGTCACCGCGTCGAGCAGACGGATGGGCAGATGGATGGAAGCGAAAATGATGCCGAGCTGCAGTACGTTCTGCGTGAAATAGTTCCATTTTCCCATCATGATGGAGATCGCCGAGCCGCCCGCGTAGTTGAGCGAGAAAAGAAGAACTCTCCATACGTCGTTCCGGCGCGGATCGGTGCCGTCGTTCTTAAAGGCTGCCAGAGTTTGTTTCAGTTTTGCGAGCATAAAACCGTCTCCTTTTTCGGCGTTTACGCCATGTGTTCAAGGGAAGAAAGGGTGACTTCGTATTTCGTTTCGGCGCCGGACAAAAAGCGTTCCATCTCGTCCATCATGTAATATGCCATCCGCTGCGGCTCTTTTCCGGTGCTGCCCGCGATGTGCGGTGTGAGCACCGCGTTCGGACACCAGAACAGCGGGTTGATATAGGGGAAAAATTCCTTCTGCAGCACGTCCGCCACGAACGTTCTGGACGGATGCAGGAGCAGGGAAGCCGCCAGGGAATAT
>JAZLHN010000134.1:0-3366 GCA_045616815.1 Acutalibacteraceae bacterium | reverse complement strand
TTACCATTCTTCTTCCACGTCCAGATGCTTCCGGATATCCGACAGTGAATAGCCCATCGAAAGCAGTCTGCGGACGGCGCGGTTTCTGTCCTTATCGCTCAGCGGATATGACAGATGCATTTTGTTCAATATATTTATTATAGCGGTATTTTTATCAATATCAAGTGCATTTATCGCGTTTTCGGCGGTATCGCGGTCGATGCCTTTGCTGTTCAGCTCGGCGCGGATACGGTTCGCCGACCAGTTTTTTCTCTCGTAACATTCACGGGCGTAATATTCCGCGTATTTTTCGTCGTCGATAAGACCGAGACCTTCGCATTTTTCCGTGGCGCTCACCGCCGCTTCGGCGGAATATTTCATTTTCAGCTTCATATAAAGCTCTTTTTTCGAATGCGACCGCATGGAGAGCAGGCGAAGCGCCGTTTCATAAGCAAAAGAAGAATCACCCTCCTTTTTCAGGGAGAGCAGTTCTTCTTCGTCAACGTCGGCCTCCTCCGAAATGCCGGAGGAAAACCATATGATGGCGGGAACGGAGAAACGGTATTCTCCGTCCGCCGATATCTTCACTTTGCCCGATTTGGTTTTTTCGGTGGTAATTTTCATCAGTCTGCCGCTATGTCGATCTTGATCTTGGGAAGCTTGCCGTTGTTGGGAGCGATGGGAGCGATATCCTCAAAGGCGTCGTCGTTTTTCGCGGCGGGAGCTTCATTCTTTTTCTCCTGCCCCGCAAACATTTCGCTCGAACGGATCTTCGCCTCGATCTCGGCAAGAAGCTCGGGATTTTCGGAAAGATACTGCTTCACCTTATCCTTGCCCTGGCCGATCCTCTGCTCGCCGTAGGAGAACCACGCACCGCTCTTGTGCACGATATCGAGCTGCACGGCGATGTCGATGATCTCGCCGGTCTTGGAGATACCCTGGCCGAACAGGATGTCGAATTCCGCCTCACGGAAGGGAGGAGACACCTTGTTCTTTACGATCTTCGCTCTCGTTCTCGAGCCGACGTATTCGCCGCCGGGGCCTTTGAGCTGTTCGATACGTCTTACGTCGATGCGCATGGAGGCGTAGAATTTCAGAGCGCGTCCGCCGGTGGTGACTTCGGGATTGCCGTACATGACGCCCACCTTTTCACGGAGCTGGTTGATGAAGATGACGATGCAGTTCGAGCGGGAGATAGCGCCCGCGAGCTTTCTGAGCGCCTGCGACATCAGACGCGCGTGAAGACCCACGTGGCTGTCGCCCATTTCGCCCTCGATCTCCGCCTTGGGAACGAGCGCGGCAACGGAGTCGATAACGATGACGTCGAGTGCGCCGGAACGGGTAAGATATTCGGCGATCTCAAGCGCCTGCTCGCCGTTGTCGGGCTGGGAAACGAGAAGAGAATCCACGTCCACGCCTAAATTCGCGGCGTATTTGGGATCGAGTGCGTGCTCCGCGTCGATGAACGCCGCTTCGCCGCCGAGCTTCTGCGCCTCGGCTACCACGTGCAGCGCGAGCGTGGTCTTACCGGAGGATTCGGGGCCGTAGATCTCCACGATCCTGCCCTTGGGAAGTCCGCCGATACCGGTGGCGAGATCGAGCGCGATGGAGCCCGTGGAAATGGCGTCCACTTTGAGCGCCTCCGCCTGCCCGAGACGCATGATAGCGCCCTTGCCGTACTGTTTTTCTATCTGCTGTATGGCTGATTGCAGAGCCGTCTGTTTATCTCCCATTCTGTCTTTTCCTTTCCGTAATAAAACATTTGTTCGGTTTATTTGAGCTTATTATACAGCCTTGTTATCAAAATTGCAAGAGTGAATTCACAGGAAAAATTTCAGAGTACCATTCTCCGTACGTGCTTATTTTATTTCCAGCACGTCGGCGGGTCTGTACTTTATGTTGGAGTGCGAAATGAAGTACTCCTCCGCCACGTCCCTGCAGGAGGAAGCGATGACGCGGCGGCGCGCGTTCGCCTCCACTTCATCGAGCGGAAGGGCGAAGATATCGGTGAAATTATCTATATGATACTGCTGCAGAGCGATCGAATACAAGGCGTCGTCCTCAAACGGAGCGCCGTCGATATCAAAGCGCTCGAATTCATGTGTTTCCCGGTCGTAAACGATCGTCACCTTCGACGGGAGCTGATAGAATTCACAGTGGATGCCCTGCCATATCTCGTCGCGCAGCATGTGCTTCATCATCCGGCGGAACTGCTCTCCGCTCACCATGAGCATATTCACCTTTTCGTCGAACGGCAGACATTCGTTGAGATCACGGAGCGTAACGACGGGCCCCATGCTTTCGCTCCGGATGCTGCCGGACGCTAAAAGCATCATATCAATGCCGAGGCTGTCGGTGAGAATATCTGCGAAAAGCCCGCCGAGCCCCGTCTGACGGATGCGTTCGGGATGCGTGAGCTTCCCGGCGAAGCGCGTGAGCACACGGTCGTATTTCAGATCGGTCTGTTTTTTGAAGCTTTGGAGCAGGCTCTCGGTTTTTTCGTCCCGCGGGCAGGTGTCGGCGCAGATATCGACACACTCCCATTTCCACGTTTTCACACGGTTATTGTCGGTATCGACCTCGATATCGAACCGGCCGATCTTGTCCGTGCCCGTGCCCGCCTGCGCGATCAGCACGCCGTTCACCGTTTCGGGCTGCGTAAGAACGGTGTGGGAATGCCCGCCGATGATGATATCCACGCCCCACGCGGGATCCAGGCGCGCGGCAAGTTTTTTATCCTCCTCAAAGCCGATGTGCGTTAACAGAACGGTCAGATCCACGTCGGTATCACGGTAGGCGCCGCAGATCCTTTCCACCTCGTCCGCGGCGTCGGACACGTCGAGCATGGAGCCGATCAGCCCCTCTTTTTTGGTCTCGGCCAATACGTCCGCGGTGATGAGACCGATGAACAGCACGCGCATACCGTTTATTTTTATCAGACGGCACGGAGAGAAAAGTCTTCTGCCCGAAGCTAACCGGAGATTGGCGTTGATGATCGGGAACGAAGCGCATTTCTCCACGAAAAGAAGATGGGCAAGGCCGTAATCCGCCTCGTGATTGCCCACCGTCACGATATCGGGAGAGAGCATATTCATGATCTCCACGGTGGAAAGTCCCTGAAACTCGGAGTCGATGACCGAGCCGCGGAACATATCGCCCGCAACGCAGTAGAGGACGTTTTCCTCCTCCCCGCGTACTTTGTTTATATAACCGGACAGCATAGAAACGCCGCCGACGAGCTTTTCATCGACCTTTTCGGCGAGAAAATCCCCGTGCATGTCGTTAGAATGAAGAAGAGTCAGTTTTTTTACGTTGTCCATGTCGTTTCTCTTTTCTTCGTTTTTTCGCGAAGCAGTAAAAAGTTTCGCCCGCCTTTTCAAAGGCGGC
>JAZLHN010000133.1:0-2319 GCA_045616815.1 Acutalibacteraceae bacterium | reverse complement strand
ATTTCGCCGCCCTTACCGATCAGGATGCCCTTGTGGCTCTCCTTTTCACAGTAAATGGTGGCTTCGATATCGAGCATATCGCCCGCGGGACGCTCCTTGAAAAGCTCGATGGCGACGGCGGTACCGTGGGGGATCTCCTTATCGACGTATTTGAGTATTTTCTCGCGGATATATTCGGCGGCGATCACCTTTTCGGGCTGATCGGTAAGCGTATCGTCCGGGAAAAGATGCTCGGACGGGAATGCAAGCCCCGTAAGCTCGTTCAGAAGGTCGTCGAGTCCGTAGCCGTCAAGCGCCGAAACGGGGATGATGGCTTTGAATTCGCAGAGAGCGGAAAACTCCGCCATACGCGCTAAAAGCAGCTCTTTGTTTTCGAGCGTGTCGATCTTGTTTATTACAAGGACAGCGGGGATATCCTCTTTCTGTATCTTTTTGATGAGCGTTAATTCCGCGTCTCTGATCTCGCCCTGCGGCTCGACGACGAGCATACAGGCGTCCACGTCGTGGATGCCTTCGCTCACGGCATGGATCATATTTTCGCCGAGTTTGTTTTTCGGCTTATGATAACCGGGGGTATCGGTAAAAACGAGCTGCGTTTCGTCTTTGGTGAGCACGCCCATGATACGGGTACGGGTCGTCTGCGGTTTCGGGGAAACGATGGCGATCTTTTCCCCTAAGAGACGGTTGAGTATGGACGATTTGCCCACGTTCGGGCAACCGACGATGGCGATAAAGGCGGTTTTCGGTTCTTTTCCTGTCATAGTTATTCCTCGTCAAGATAATAGCTTCCGTTTCTTTTGAGACCGAGCTGCGTTAAAACGGTCTCTTCTTTTTCACGCATTCTTACGGCTTCCAGACCGCCGTTCACGTGATCGTATCCGAGCAGGTGCAGCATGGAATGCACCGTTAAGAATCCGATCTCACGGTCGAGAGAATGACCGTACTCCTCCGCCTGCTCCATCGCTTTCTGCACGGAAATGACGACGTCGCCGAGCAGCGCGGCGCCGTTGGCGGGATTGACGTCATAAACGCCGTTTTCGCCGAGCGGGAAAGAAAGCACGTCCGTTTCACGGTCGATGTTTCTGTATTGAGAATTGAGCTCGCGGATGATCTCATTATCCACGAAGCGGACGCTGACCTCCGCAGGACCTTCAAATTTTTCAAGCTGCAGCACGGCGTGGCAGCAGCGTCTGATAAGCAACCGGATGCCGGAGGGCACTTTTACGCTGTGCTGATCGTCCGAAATAACGACTTTGACTTTTTCTATCATCATTTATCGCTCCTCTTTCTGCTTATTTGTTTTATCGGCTTTTTCATAAGCCTTGATAATATCCTGTACGAGACGGTGACGAACGACGTCCTTTTCCGTGAAGCGGACGACGGAGATATCGTCGATATCCTTCAATATTCTTACGGCTTCCTTGAGTCCCGATTTTTTGCCGTCCGGCAGGTCGATCTGCGTAACGTCTCCGGTCACGACGATCTTGGAATTGAAGCCGAGACGGGTAAGGAACATTTTCATCTGCTCGGGGGTGGTATTCTGCGCTTCGTCAAGGATGATGAAGCTGTCGTCGAGCGTTCTGCCGCGCATGTAAGCGAGCGGAGCGACCTCGATATTGCCTTTTTCCTGATATTTCTGAAAATTCTCCGCGCCGAGCATTTCAAACAGCGCGTCGGAAAGCGGACGGAGATAGGGGTCTACCTTCTGCTGCAGGTCGCCGGGCAAAAAGCCGAGCTTCTCCCCCGCTTCCACCGCCGGACGCGTAAGGATGATGCGATTGACCTCCTTGGCACGGAACGCCTTGACCGCCATGGCGACGGCAAGATAGGTTTTTCCCGTGCCCGCGGGACCGACGCCGAACACGATGGTGTTTTTATTGATAAGGTCGATATATTTCTGCTGACCGAGCGTTTTCGCCTTCACGGGTTTGCCGCTCGTGGTGATGCAGATGCAGTCGGAAGCAAGCGAAGGAAGCTTGTCGTCGTTGCCCTCGTTCACGAGAGAAATGCAGTACCGGACGTTCTGCTCGTTGAGCTGTTCACCCTTATTGAGCAGCATGATAAGACCTTCGAGAGCTTTTGCGGTGCGACTGACGTCTTCCGGTTCACCGCAGATCTTCAGCGCACCTGAGCGGTTCACGATACTGACATGATATTCGTTTTCGAGCAGTTTCACGTTTTCGTCAAAGCTTCCGAAGAGGCTGACCGCCTGCTCCATACGGTCTATATTGATGATCTGTTCAAACATAAGGCTTTCGCCCCTTTCACGTCGTGAGCAATTCGATGATCCCGGCATACAGCCGCGACGGATCGGCGGAA
>JAZLHN010000132.1:0-3643 GCA_045616815.1 Acutalibacteraceae bacterium | reverse complement strand
GCGAAGTTTGTCCGTAGTATAAAACACAATAAATAATTGTTTTTTTGTATCCAAGTTGTTTTAAGGGGTGTTTTCAGGCTTTTGCTTTTGAAAAATCCCTTATTTTGTTTGGTTTTATACGATCTTCGCTTTTTTTACATTCCCTTTTGCATATTTTACTTTGATTCCGTATTATTTTATCCCCAGATGAACCAGAGCATGAGATAACCGGTCGTCACGGCGGCGAGGGTGAAGGGCACGCCGTATTTCATGAAGGTGGAGCTCTTTACGGTATAGCCTTCCTTGCGGAGAATACCGATACCGGCGATGTTCGCACTCGCGCCGATGGGCGTGAGGTTGCCGCCGAGGGTAGCGCCGCAGAGCAGACCGTAATAGAGAAGCTTGGGCTCCATGCCTACGCCGGCAGCGATCACGGGTACGACGGAAAGCATGGTGGCGGTGTAGGGAATGTTGTCGATGAACGCCGAAAGAAGCACGGATATCCATACCACAAGCGTATAGACGGCGAACTGCGAGCCGGAGCCTATGTTTGCGATCGACGAACCGATCCAGTCGATCACGCCTGCCTTTTCGATACCTCCGATCACGACAAAGAGTCCCGCTAAAAGCACGATCGTATAGTAGTCGATCTCCTTTACGGCGTCCTTGATAACGTCGAAATTCTTACGGAAGGCTTCGCGGATGACGCCGACGAGGAAGAAAGCGATGCAGATAATGCCGTTGGTGATATCGGGCTTCCAGATACCGCCGGGAGCCGCCGCATCCTTATAGGGAATGAAGGATACCGCGATGAGCGCGACCACGGTGCCGACTAAAAGCACGGTGGGGAATTTATCGTCGACCATGGAGGAATTGTTGAAGTTGATAGCGCCGTTCGCTTTGCGGAACATGAAGAAAATGATGCACGCGCTGACGACCGCTCCCGCTTCCACGACCCAAAACATACCGGGACGTCCGTCATCCACGAAGAAATCCGAGAAATCGAGATTGGCGGCCTTGGCGAGCAGGATAGACGTGGTATCGCCTACAAGCGTGGCGGCACCCTGCAGGTTGGACGATACGGCGATGCATATAATGGACGGCACGGGGGATATTTTCAGCTTTTTGCAGAACGCGAGCGCAACGGGCGCGATCATAAGCACCGTGGCAACGTTATCCACGAACGCCGAAACGATGCCCGCGAAAAGCGAAAGCGAAACGACCACCCATTTCATATTGGGCATTTTCGAAATGAGAATATCCGACATGAGCTGCGGCATACCGGAGGCAATGAACAACGATACCGTGCCCATCGTACCGGCGATCATCATAAGGACGTTCCAGTCGATCTGTTTTAGTGCGTCGAGCGGCGAATAGGCAAAGGCGCTTGCGCCGAGCGTGAAAAAACCGTCGCCGAAGATATCGGGTTTTACCGTCGAAAGAACGCCGAGCGCGATGAAAACGACGGCCGAGGTAACGGCGATGTAGGGTCTCGCTTTCTGAAACGCCATCATGAGCACGTAAGTGACGGCGAAAATGATCAGAGCGGCAATGGTGATCTGGGACATGAAATACTGACTCTCCTGATTCCGTGGTCAAACTTGTCTGCACAAAAAAAGAACCCTCGGGAGAGCGATAAACGCTCCGGGTCGGATTCTGTACGTATAAATCCCGCAAAAACGCCTTTCGGGCGCACGCCGGATCTGCAATCCGCAACAAATAGAACGAAAACGTTCTATGACAGACTCCACCACTTATTATCGGACTGCATTTATATATTCTATAACAATTTGCTTATAATGTCAAGAGGGAATTGCAGTTTGAAACGCGGAGCGAATATAAAGTTTCGCCCGCCTTTTCAAAGGCGGCGGTTACTTAAGGGGGAGCCTTGACCCGCCCACCGCAGTGAGCGGAATACTTTATCGTCCGCAAAGCGCAGGAAAGTTTGAAAACCCTCGCCGGGGGGGTCAAGTGCGAAGCACCTATAAAGAAAAAAACAGAAGTAAGTTAATGTTACGCACAACCTCTGTATCAAACAAGAAAAATGCAGGCATGGCAGACTTTTGATGCTTCGCATAGGGGAACCCCCGACGAGGGTTCCCCACGGAAAAATCATCCACCGGATAATTTTTCCTCCCCTCCTGCGTTTTTTGAAGCATAAGAATTTCGCGCTTTGCGAAGCGCGACAAGGAGCTCTGCTCCTTGACCACGCAAGCTTTGAAAAGTTTGACCAAACTTTTTTTATTGCTCCGCGGATATTACTTTGGGAACGCTTCAAACAAAAATTTCCCGTTCCTTCATTGTCTTTCTTCCGCTTTCGTGCTAACATGAGAATATATCAACGGCGGAGGAAAAAAACATGTTGGATCTGGATATCGAACGGTTCTGGAAGGACGAAGAAAACGCGCACGACGATAACTGCTTCACGAAGGAAGCGAAGCAGGTGGCGCTCGGCATACGGATGAGCGGCGAATGCGTATTCGCGGAGCTCGGCGAAGAGGGCGATCCGTGGGGCTACACCCCACCTGAAAGAAGGCTGGAGCTCAACAAGCGCTACAATGAAAAAGCGATAAAGATCGTGGGCAGACCTCTGCTCGGTGAACACCTGCCTGATCCGGAGGACAGCCGTTTCCCCGCTTATCGCGAGATCGGCGAAGTGTTCGGCGGCGAATACGTGTTTGATGGTCATACGACGTGGCTCATGGGGCATATCAACGGTGAAAAAGAGCTCGAAAAGAAGCTCGACGAGATCGACCGGATGGATCTAAGAGAATTCATCCTGCCCCCCGACTGGGAGGAAAAGAAAAAATATATTTTTGAAAAATACGGCAAAAAGCCGGGACAGTTCTGCGACATAAGAGGCCCCGTCACACTCGCAACGTCCGTGTACGGCACCGAAGATCTTATCTATCTTCTTTACGACGCCCCCGAGCTTGCCGCACGCTTTTCCGACACGATCGCCAAGGTCGTGATCTGCTATTACGAGATCTTTCAGGACGAATCGGACAGCAGAAACAATGATACCCACGGCTTCCGCTTCCGCGACGACAACTGCGCCCTGCTGAGTCCCGAATTATACGAGCAGTTCGGCTATCCGATCCTCAAAAAGGTGTTCGACCACTGCGCTCCCGGGGAGCACGACTATCGTTATCAGCATTCGGATTCCGCGATGGAGCATCTGCTTCCCATCCTTGCCCGTCTCAACTTCACGGGCGTGAATTTCGGTCCCACCGTGACCGTGGACAAAATAAGGAAATATATGAAGACCACGCGCATCGACGGCGCTCTCGCTCCCTTCACGTTCATGAGCAACAATGACGAAAAGATCATCGCCGAGGTAAAGCGCGACTGCGAGGCGGCGCGCGTGGATGATATCCGCGGGCTCAACCTCTCCACGGCGGGCTCCATCAATAACGGCACGCTGCTCACGAGCATGCGCACCGTCATGGCGGCTATCCAGAATTACGGAAGATATTAATGTTTTCGATATAATGGTTTTTTGTTAAGATACATTCATTTGCAGCAAAAGGGGATGTAAAAAAAGCGAAGATCGTATAAAACCAAACAAAATAAGGGATTTTTCAAAAGCAAAAGCCTGAAAACACCCCTTAAAACAACTTGGATACAAAAAAACAATTATTTATTGTGTTTTATACTACGGACA
>JAZLHN010000131.1:0-7745 GCA_045616815.1 Acutalibacteraceae bacterium | reverse complement strand
CTTTGAAAAGGCGGGCGAAACTTTTCATTTGCTTCGCGCTGCCGAAAATTAATTGTGATCAGTCCACAAATTCCTTTACGCATCTTTCGTACGCCGCGACGGGGTCTTCGGCGGCGGTGATCGGACGGCCGACCACGATGTAGTCCGAACCGATCCTTTTCGCCTCGGCGGGCGTCATGACGCGCTTCTGATCGCCGATATCGCCGTCGGCGAAGCGTACGCCGGGCGTCACGGTGAGAAAGTCTTTTCCGCAGGTCTCATGCACCTTGCCCGCTTCGAGAGGCGAGCAGACCACGCCGTCGAGTCCCGCTTTCTTCGCGTTGGAGGCGTAGTGCATGACCACCTTGTCGATGGGCTCACGGATGAGCAGGTCGTTTTCCATGCTCTCCTGATCGGTGGAGGTGAGCTGCGTCACCGCGATGAGCAGGGGGCGCGTGCCGTCGGGACGGGTGAGCCCCTCGATGGCGGCCTCCATCATTCGGCAGGTACCGGAGGCGTGGAGATTGGTGATATCCACGTCGAGACCGGATAAAACAGCCATCGCTTTTTTCACCGTATTCGGGATATCGTGCAGTTTTAAGTCGAGAAAAATTTTATGCCCTCTCCTTTTGATCTCTCTTACGATCTCGGGGCCTTCGGCGTAGAAAAGCTCCATGCCGATCTTCACAAAGGGCTTCCTGCCCGTAAACTTGTCTAAGAATTCAAAGGTTTTTTCCGCGCTTGCGAAATCGCAGGCGATGATGACGTCTTTACCCATTATTCAACCGCTCCTATAATATTTTTCAGGTCTTTTATTCCGTATTTTTCCATGACGCGGGGAAGATCGTTGATGATATCGCGGCAGGCGAAGGGATCGATGAGATTCTGCGCACCGACCTCGACCGCGGTCGCGCCCGCAAGCATCATTTCCAGCACGTTTTCGGCGTTCGCAACGCCTCCCATGCCCACCACGGGTACATTCACCGCGTGGGACACCTGATACACCATGCGCACCGCCACGGGGAAGATGGCGGGTCCCGAAAAACCGCCCATTTTGTTCGCGATGACGGGACGCTTCGTTTTCAGGTCTATCCTCATGCCGAGCAGGGTGTTGATCAGACTGATGCCGTCCGCGCCGGCGGCCTCGCAGGCCTTCGCGATGCTCACGATGTCGGTCACGTTCGGGGATAATTTCACCAATACGGGCTTGGTCGTTACTTTTTTGACCGCCTTCACGACCTCTGCCGCCGCCTCGGGGGATGTACCGAAGCTCATGCCGCCGCCGTGTACGTTCGGGCAGCTCACGTTCACCTCGAGCCAGCCCACCTGCTCCTCCTGATCGAGCTTTTCGCAGGTGTAGGCGTAGTCCTCCACCGAAAAACCGCTCACGTTCGCCATGACGGGCTTGTGAAAGCATTTTTTCAGCTTCGGCAGTTCCTCGGCGATCACTTTGTCAACGCCCGGATTCTGTAAGCCCACGGCGTTGATCATGCCGGAGGTACATTCCGCTATTCGCGGCGTGGGATTGCCGAAGCGGGGATCTCTCGTCGTTCCCTTGAAGGAGAACGTGCCGAGGCAGTTTATATCGTAGAGCTCGGCGAATTCATACCCGAAGCCGAACGTCCCCGACGCCGGTATCACGGGATTGTCAAGTTCGATGCCGCACAGATTCACGTGTAAATCAACCATATTTATCTCCATAATTCATAATGCATAATTCATAATTCATAATTGATCGTTTTGGACTCGGCTTGACTTAATTATTGAAGTCAGGATTTTGATCAATTCTCTGCAATCGCGGATAATACTGTCAAATTGTTGCCTGTTCAGATATCCTGTTTCAAAAAGCAATTCTAACCAATATTCTGTTTCGCTTGCTTCTTTCAGCGATATGTTCATTTTATGAGCGAAATCACTCTTGCTCTGTCCTCTTATTGCTTCTTTGACATTTGCCCCTATGCTTGCTCCGCTTCGCAAGAGCTGTTTTGATAAAACATATTCTTTCTTTTCGGAATAAAGATATTGATATAGACGAATTATTCTTACGGCAAAGGCCTTGCTTTTATTTACTATGATGTTTTCCGTCATTGTGAACTCCGTAACAATGCACAATACTCAATGCATAATGTATAATTCATAATTCATAATTAAATGTTCCGAACTCAATTTGAGTAAATTATGCATTGTATGTTGTTCCGTACTCAACTTGACTTAATTATGCATTATGCATTATGAATTATGCATTGTTAAAAGATTATTTCTTCCTTCCTCATCACCGGTCCGTCCTTGCATATCCGCTTGTTTCCCGTCAGCGTTTTGCAGGAGCAGCCCATGCACGCGCCGAAGCCGCAGCCCATGCGCTCCTCAAAGCTCATCTGCCCGGATGTGGCGGTCTTGTTATATACTGCTTTTAACATCGGCTCGGGGCCGCAGGTGTAGAAATAGCTGTAGTTTTCGGGCAGGGCGTCGGTCACGAAGCCCTTTACGCCCTTCGTGCCGTCGGCGGTCGTGACCGTTACGCTGCAGCCGAGAGAGGCGAATTCTTCTTCGTAAAAAACCTCCGAAGCGGTGTTGAAGCCGAGCACGACGCTCACTTTCTTGCCTTCGGCGATCAGCTTCTTCGCGAGCAGGTACAGCGGAGGCACGCCCACGCCGCCGCCCAGCAGCACGGGGCAGTCGCCCGAAAGGGACGTGTCGTAGCCGTTGCCGAGCCCTGAGAGGATATCGAGCGTTTCGCCCGCCCGCATCGCGCTCATCTGTTCGGTGCCCTTGCCCACGACCTTATAAATGATCGTGACCGTATCGAGGGATATGTCGCACACGGAGATCGGGCGGCGCAGGAACAGCCCGTCCAATTTAATATTGATGAACTGCCCCGGCGCGGTGATAGCGCTCACGTCGCCTGTGAGCACCATTTTATATACGTTTTCGGTCAGCGGAACGTTTTCCGCTATGGTAAATATCGTCTGTTTCATTAAAACTCCAAACTCCGCTCTGCCGTCAGGCATCTATCGTCGATATCGTCAGCGTTGTCTCTTCGAGTACGTCGAGAAGCACCTTTACGGTGTCGAGGGAGGTGAAGATGGTGGCGTTGTTTTCGGTCGCGCAGCGGCGGATCTGATGGCCGTCGCTCTCGCTGTTCGCCGCGCCCACGTCCTTGGTATTGAGGATGTAGGCGATGTGTCCCTGACGGATGGCCTCGGGGATCTCGTCGCTGCCCTCGCTGATCTTTTTCAGCACGTGCGTGCGGATGCCGTTCTGCTTGAGGTAGTCCGCCGTGCCCTGCGTCGCTTCGATGTTGAAGCCGAGGTTGTAGAAGCGGGGGATGAGCGGAAGCGCTTCGTCCTTGTCCTTGTCGGCGACGGTGGCGAACACGGTGCCGTAGTTCTGCAGATGCGTGCCGCCCGCCTGCAGCGCCTTATACAGGGCGCGGTTCAGCTTGTCGTCGTAGCCGATGGCTTCGCCGGTGGATTTCATTTCGGGGGAAAGGTAGGCGTCGAGTCCCTTTATTTTATTGAAGGAGAATACCGGTACCTTTACGTAGAAGCGTTTTTTCTTTTCGGGATAGAGATCGAAGATGCCCTGTTCTTTCAGAGATTTGCCGAGAATGACCTCGGTCGCGATATCGGCGAGCGAATAGCCCGTGGATTTGGAGAGGAAGGGTACCGTTCTGGACGAACGGGGATTGACCTCGATGATGAATACGTTGTCGTCGGGATCGACGATGAACTGGATGTTGTAAAGGCCGATGATGCCGATGCCGAGGCCGAGCTTCTTTGCGTACTGCAGGATGATGCCCTTTACTCTGTCGGAGATGGAGTAGGCGGGATACACGCTGATGGTGTCGCCGGAGTGGATGCCCGTTCTTTCCACGAGCTCCATGATGCCGGGCACGAATACGTCTCTGCCGTCGCAGATGGCGTCCACTTCGACCTCTTTGCCGAAGATGTATTTATCCACGAGCACGGGCTTGTCGGCGTCGATCTCCACGGCGGTCTTCAGATAATGTCTCAGCTGCTCTTCGTTCGCCACGATCTGCATGGCTCTGCCGCCGAGCACGAACGAGGGACGCACGAGCACGGGGTAGCCGATCTCGGCGGCGGCCTTTACACCGTCCTCGATTTTTGTAACGGCCTGACCCTTGGGCTGGGGAATGTTCAGTTCGAGAAGTATTTTTTCAAAGCTGTCGCGGTTTTCGGCGCGCTCGATGGCGGCGCAGTCGGTACCGATGATCTTCACTCCTCTGTCCATAAGAGGCTGGGCGAGGTTGATGGCGGTCTGTCCGCCTAAGGAAGCGATCACGCCCTCGGGGGCTTCATAGTCGAGGATCGCCATCACGTCTTCGGGCGTGAGGGGCTCAAAGTAGAGCTTGTCGGCGGTCGTATAGTCGGTGGAAACGGTCTCGGGGTTGTTGTTGATGATGATGGCTTCGTAGCCCGCGCGCTTGATGGTCTGTACGGCGTGTACGGTGGAGTAGTCGAATTCCACGCCCTGTCCGATACGGATGGGGCCCGCGCCGAGCACGACGATCTTCTTTTTATCGGTGAGACGGGATTCGTTCTTTACGTCGTCCACGAGATTCTTATAGGTGGAGTAAAGATAGGCGATGTATTTGCCCGTGTGGAGCGTGTCCACCATCTTGAAGACGGGGATGATGTTGTTCTGCTTGCGCAGACGGTAAATTTCCGTTTCGGAAACGCCCCAGACGGAGGCGATGTATTTATCGGAGAAGCCCATGACCTTCGCCGCTTTGAGGGTACGCAGATCCTCAGGACGGTCCTTAAGCAGCTTTTCCATGTCCACGATGCGCTTGAAGGCTTCGAGGAACAATTCCGTGATCATGGTGACCTCGTGCAGCTTTTCGATGCTTTCGCCTCTTCTCAGAAGCTCGAAGACGGCGTAAACGTTGTCCGAACGGAATTCGGATATGTATTTATACAGCTCCTCGGTGGTGTAGGAGTCGAACATTTTGAGGTGGAAGTGGCATACACCCGTTTCGAGCGAACGCACGGATTTGAGCAGGCATTCGTCTAACGTTGAGCCGATGCCCATGACTTCGCCTGTGGCTTTCATCTGCGTGCCGAGATTGTTGGGCGCGTCGGCGAATTTATCGAACGGGAAGCGCGGGAATTTGGCTACGATGTAGTCGAGGCTCGGTTCGAGAGCCGCCGTGCCGCCCGCTACGGGGATATCTTCGAGTGCCATGCCGAGAGCGATCTTGGCGGTGACTCTGGCGATCGGATAGCCGCTCGCTTTGGAGGCGAGAGCGGAGGAACGCGATACTCTGGGGTTTACCTCGATCAGGAAATATTCACTGGAATTCGGATTGAGCGCGAACTGCACGTTGCAGCCGCCGGAAATTTTCAGCTCGCGGATAATCTTGATGGCGGAGTCGTTGAGCATTTTGAGGTCGTGGTCGTTGAGGGAGAGAATGGGCGCCACCACGATGGAGTCGCCGGTGTGCACGCCCACGGGATCCACGTTTTCCATACCGCAGATGGTGATGGCGCGGTCGTTGGAGTCGCGCATGACCTCGAATTCGATCTCCTTATAGCCCTTGACGCTCTTCTCCACGAGCACCTGATGAACGGGGGAAAGACGGAAGGCGTTGGTGCCGATCTCGATCAGCTCTTCTTCGTTGTAGGCGAAGCCGCCGCCCGTGCCGCCGAGGGTGAACGCGGGGCGCAGAACGACCGGGTAGCCGATCTCGAGAGCCGCTTTTTTGGCTTCTTCGAGGTTATAGGTGATCTCGGAGGGGATGACGGGCTCGCCGATGGAGAGGCACATTTCCTTGAAGAGCTCTCTGTCCTCGGCTCTTTCGATACTCTCGGAGGACGTGCCGAGAAGCTCGGTGCCGCATTCCTTGAGGATGCCCTTCTTTTCGAGCTGCATCGCGATATTGAGACCCGTCTGACCGCCGATGCCGGGCACGATGGCGTCCGGGCGCTCGTAGCGGAGAATCTTCGCGATGTATTCGAGGGTGAGGGGTTCCATATATACCTTGTCGGCGATGGAGGTGTCCGTCATGATGGTGGCGGGGTTGGAGTTGCAGAGGATGACCTCGTAGCCCTCTTCCTTCAGCGCGAGGCAAGCCTGCGTGCCGGCGTAGTCGAATTCCGCCGCCTGCCCGATCACGATGGGACCGGAGCCGATGATAAGCACTTTCTTTATGTCCGTTCTCTTTGCCATTTTCTTTTCCTCCGTATTTATTTCAGATTATTATAAACGATTTTGTTATTGCACACGGTGAGTACGCATTCGCCGAAGAGCGTTCTGCCCGCATAGGGCGTCGCTCTGCCCTTGGAAAGGAATTTATCCGGGTCGACCGTAAATTCCTTATCGAGCCGCCATACGGAAAATCCGTTCGGCGCTATGCCGAAGCGTTTTCGCGGGTTTTCGCACAGAAGCGCGATCAGTTTATTTATGGGAATTATGCCTGTTTTTACAAGTTCAGTATACAGCACCGGGAACGCCGTTTCAAGTCCCACGATGCCGAACGCGCTGCCGGCAAGCCCTTTGGATTTCTCTTCCGCGGAGTGGGGCGCGTGGTCGGTGGCGATCATATCCACCGTGCCGTCGAGCACGCCTTCGAGGAGCGCGACCCGATCTTCCTTTGCCCGCAGAGGCGGATTCATCTTGAAGCGGCCGTCTTCTTTCAGGTCGTTTTCGTCGAGCGTCAGATAATGAGGCCCCGTTTCGCAGGTGATATCGACGCCGTCCTTTTTCGCCTGCCGTATGATCTCAACGCTCTCTTTGCAGGAGATATGGCATACGTGGTAGGCGCAGCCCGTTTGAGCAGCGAGCTTTATATCGCGTTCGATCATTTTCCATTCGCTCTCGCTGCATATCCCCTTGTGTCCGTGCGCGGCTGCGTAAGTGCCGTCGTGGATATAGCCGCCTTTCAGCAGGTCGTTCACCTCGCAGTGGGCGACGATCGTTTTTCCGAGGGCCTTCGCTTTGAACATGGCTTCTTTCATCAGCCCCTCGTCCTGCACGCCCTTCCCGTCGTCGGAAAAGGCGACGCAGCTTAAGGCGAGGTCTTCCATGGCGGAGAGCCTTTCGCCGCGCTGTCCCTCGGTGATGGAAGCGTAGGGATGCACGTTTATGAGAGCGTCCCGTTTTATAATTTCTGTCTGTTCGTTCAGATGCTCCGCCGAATCCGGTACGGGCTTTAAGTTCGGCATCGTGCATACGTCGGTATAGCCGCCCGCCGCCGCGGCCAAGCTGCCGGAAAGAATTGTTTCCTTATAAGAAAAACCCGGCTCGCGAAAATGCACGTGCACGTCGCAAAAACCGGGAAAAACGGAATATTCATCGGACGAAAGAAAAGAAACGACCTCCGAAGGAAGAGCTTTCATAAGCTCCGGCAATTCTTTTTTGCTGTAAAAACCGCTCGTCATGTCCGTTCGTCCTTTCCGCTCATTGCAAAAGAAAAAGCCTCACCGCAGAGTACGGCAAGGCATAATACAAGCAATATATATCTGTATCTGTGAATCTTGCCGATATCTCTGTATCGTTCTTAAAGATCTTTTTCCGAATAAGTTTAGCATAAGAGACGGGGGTTGTCAATCGGTTTTTTGCAAAAAAATTAACAGGACGATAAATGGCAGTTTAGCGGCTTCGCTGCTAAACTGCCGAGAGTTGAAAGTTGAGAGTTGAAAGTTGAGAGTTGAAAGTTGAGAGTTGAAAGTTGAGAGTTGAAAGTTGAGAGTTGAAAGTTGAGAGTTGAAAGTTGAGAGTTGAAAGTTGAGAGTTGAAAGTTGAGA
>JAZLHN010000130.1:0-12624 GCA_045616815.1 Acutalibacteraceae bacterium | reverse complement strand
TGTCCGTAGTATAAAACACAATAAATAATTGTTTTTTTGTATCCAAGTTGTTTTAAGGGGTGTTTTCAGGCTTTTGCTTTTGAAAAATCCCTTATTTTGTTTGGTTTTATACGATCTTCGCTTTTTTTACATCCCCTTTTGAAGCAGTTATTCGCTGGAAGATGTGTTTTTAGACGATTTATCCTTTAGTGAAGGCACCCTTACAGCTCCTTTTTTATTTAGTGTATTCCGGTCACAGATACGGATCTCATTCCGAACTCAGTATCCTCTTCATTTCCAATATCCGCGCTACGCTCTCATCGATCCGGGCTTCCGTTATCTCTCCGCTTTGCACGGCTTCGAGAACACCGTTGAAAGCGGCGACGTAATCGTCCGGGATCAGGATGATATCCACGCCCGCTTTGATCGCTTCCACCGCCGCCTCGGCGGGAGAATAATGCTCCGCGACCGCAAGCATCGCCATGGAATCGGTAGTGACGACGCCGTTGTAACCGAGCTCGCCGCGCAGCTTTTCTGTAATGAGCGTATAAGAAAGCGTTGCGGGCGTTTCGCTGCCGGTGACGTTCGGAGCGGCGATATGAGCCGCCATCACCATATCCGTTCCGGCGTTTATGCCTGCGATAAAGGGAAGCATCTCACAGGAGGCGATCTCCTCCCACGTTTTCAGCGTTTCGGCGTAGGTCTTATGTGTATCGGTGTTCGTATCGCCGTGCCCGGGAAAATGCTTTATACAGCTTCCCACGCCCTCGGAATGAAGTCCTTCTATCACGGCGGCGACCATTTCACCCGCCAAGGTGGGATCGCTGCCGAAGGCGCGGCGGCCGATCACGGGATTATCCGGATTCGTATTCACGTCGGCAACGGGAGCGAAATCAAGATCGATGCCGAATTCCGCAAGATACTCTCCGATCCCCTTCCCTACCGCGTAGGCGTTTTCGGGATCGCCCGTTTCGGCCACGCTCTGCATATTGCCGAATTTGGGCACGTTCATACCGCCGGCGTTGGCGATCCGGGCGACCGTGCCGCCCTCCTCGTCGATACACACAAGCGGACGGATACCGGAGAGCGAATGCAGCTCGTCCGTAAAGCTTTTCAGCTGTTCGGGGGACTTTACGTTTCCGCCGAAGAGGATGAACCCGCCCGCGGGATAGCTTTCAAAATTTTCTTTCATTTCCTCCGTCAGCGCGGCCGCATAAGCGGGGATCTTCTCCGTCATTTTGACGTGCAGCTGCGACGGATAAAGTGCCTCGGGCATGATGATGAAAAGCTGCCCCACCTTCTGCACGAGGCTCATATTTTCCACGAGCTCTTCGATCTCCGTTTTTGTCGTCGTCTCTTCCGTCGTCTCCTCCGGGAGGATGGTCTCCGGTTCCGAAGCGGCGGCGGAGTCTTCCTCCGAAAACGTTTCACCGGTGGTTTCAGTCTCCGACAGTTCGGTCGGCTGCGCCGAAGAGGAAGAAGCTTCCTCCGGATTTTTCCGGGCACCGCAGGCGGAGAACGAGAAGATCAGTGCCGCCAGCAATAACCATACGGTCAGTTTTTTCATTTCCGTCTTCCTTTCAGTTCGCTATACCGTGGTGAGCGGCAGGGGAATTTTCATTGAGAGGCAGAAAATAATAACCGCGGCTTTTATAGTATTCGATGATACCGGGAAGCGCCTCCACGGTCTTATATTTCGCCGGTGCGTCGTGCATGAGCATAACGAGCGGTGAGCGGCCGCCGTAGGAATTCGCGGCGTTTCTTATCTGCGCCACCGAAAGATTTTGCCCCGTAGCGTCGTTGTTCGCCGAATTCCAATCAAAATAGACGTAACCTTTTTCCGCCGTAAGCACGGCAAGACGGCTCATGATCCCGCGGCAGTAGCTGCGGCTCACGGTATTGCTGCTGCCTCCCGGGAAGCGGATCATACGCGTGCGCACGCCCGCTTTCTCATATACGTAATCCGATATTTTATTCAGATCGTTGAAATACGCGTCCGCGGAGCGGTAAATGACCGAATAATCGTGCGTATAGCTGTGCAGGGCGATGGAATGCCCCTCATCCACGATGCGCTTATAATTTGAGGAATACGTCTCGTTTTTTATGACGAAAAAAGTCGCCTTTACGTTGTATTTTTTCAGGATGTCCAATATTTTTCCGGTGTTGGCGGAAGGTCCGTCGTCAAACGTAAGATAGATCACCTTCGCGCCCGCGGGAATATCCTTTTCGGTGAGCGCGGGAGTGAAAAACTTCGGCTTGGGCTTGGGTTTCGGAACGAATTTTTCCGGCAATCCGACGGAAAAACGGAGGATGAGCCTCGCGTCCGCGGCGGTGACTTTGCCGTCGGAATCGACGTCGGCCGCCTTCGCCGCATAGTCGGGCAGGCTTTCAAGTCCCACGGCGGCTCTTATCGCCAGCCTCGCATCCGCGGCGTTCAGCCTGCCGTCGCAGTCGATATCTCCGGAACCGGGCTTCGGCAGGATCGCCGGAAGCGTCGTCGGTTCTTCCGTCGTCGGTTCTTCTGTGGTCGTTACATCGGTCGTCGGCTCCCCGGAAACGGGTTCCGTCACCGATGAAGTCTCCTCTGCATATGCAGGAGAAAAAACAGAAAAAATAATAATGCAAGTCAGAATAAGTGCAATGATCCTTTTCATACCAAGGGGGTTCTCCGATTTATTTTTTGATTTTTTCCCAATAGTCCTTTGCCGCCTGCTCGTTCTTATTGTCGCCGTATTTGTAATACTTTTTATCCTTTATGTTATCGGGCAGGTACTGCTGAGCGACCCAGTGATTTTTATAGTCGTGGGGATATTTATAATGCTGTCCCTTTATTTCGGCATCCTCGCCGTCGCAGTGCTTATTCTGCAGATGCCGCGGCACGGGGCCTGCCGCTCCCGTCTTCACGTCCGCCATCGCCTCGTTGATCGCCATGTAGGCGGAATTGGACTTCGGCGAATTGCACACGAGGATCACGGCGTTCGCAAGCGGGATGCGCGCCTCGGGCAGACCCAACTGCATGGCGGAATCCACCGCCGCTTTAACGATGGGGATGATCATGGGATACGCAAGCCCCACGTCCTCGTTGGCGCACACGAGAAGCCGGCGGCAGGCGGAAACGAGATCGCCCGCTTCGAGGATGCGGGCAAGATAATGGATCGCCGCGTCCGCGTCCGAGCCGCGCATAGACTTCTGATAACACGAAAGCATATCGTAATACTCGTCCCCCGAGCGGTCGTAATGCATACCGGAGCGCGCGCAGATCTGCTTCACGATATCCATGGTCACGAGCTTTTTCCCGGTGACCTCGGTGGGCTTCGCTCCGAGTGAACAGAGCTCCACGATATTGAGAGCCTTGCGGATATCACCGCCGCAGATCTCGGCGATATGATCGATCGCGCCGTCCTCGAACTCATATTCCGCGTGGTATTCCTCCCCCGTGAAGCGAAAAGCCCGTTCGATCGCGGGCTTCGCCTCCTCCGGAGACACGCTCTTGAACTCGAACACCGTGGAACGGCTGAGCACCGCCGAATAGACGTAGAAATACGGATTTTCGGTCGTGGAGGCGATCAGCGTGATGTCGCCGTTTTCTATATACTGCAGTAAAGACTGCTGCTGTTTTTTATTGAAATACTGGATCTCGTCGAGATACAGCAAGAGCCCGTTCGGCGCGGCGATCGTGTTGATCTCCGCCACGATATCTTTTACGTCGGTCAGCGAAGCGCTCGTGGCGTTCAGTATATGCAGACGCTTATTGGTCGCCGCGGCGATGATGCGCGCGACCGTGGTCTTGCCCGTTCCGGGCGGGCCGTAAAAGATCAGGTTCGGGATATTGCCCGATTCTATGATGGTCCTGAGCACCGCTCCCTCACCGAACAGATGCTTCTGTCCGGCGATCTCATCCAGAGTCTTCGGTCTCAGTCGGTCGGCAAGTGGGATGGACATGATATCTCCTTTCGGGATATTATTGTAAGAATTCTTATCCGATCTGTATTTTCTCTCCGTCACGGAGGATACGTACGCGTTCTCCGTACCGTTCGGCAAGTTTTTCGAGGATACCGTCGGTATTTTCGCGCAGGGCTTTGCCGGAATGGATGAAATATATCTTTTCCGGGGCGTTTTCGCAGGCAAACAGCGATTTGCATACGTCCTCGGGGGAATGATGACCCGTTTCGGCAAGGATGATATCGGTCTTTTCGGTGAGCATGGCGGTCATATCGTTCACGTCGCGGCAATCGCCCGTATACACGATCCGGCGGTCGTTTTCCTTTATCTCGAAGCCGAAACTTCTCCACGGCGTTTCCCCGTCGGAATTCAGATGATGATTGCGGAGAGCCGAAACCGAAAAACCGCCTTCTTCAAACAACAGTCCCTCGTCGTATCCGTGCGCATCGATCGTAAAGCGGCACTCAAAATTTCCCTCGGTATGCGAGAGCATTTCTCTGATGCCGTTCCACGCGCCGGGCTCGGGAATGAAAAGCTCGATCTCCCCGTATTTCGTTTCGCTTCGCAGCGTCGTCTTGCGGATGTTCCAGAAGAGATTCCCGAGGCCTCCGATATGATCCATGTGCGTATGGGAAATGAACACCTTACGCACGTTTTTCAGCGGGACGCCCATCGTATACGCCGTATACGAGCTGTTTTCGCCCGCGTCGAACCAGTAGATATCGCCGTTTCTCTCCACGGCGAACGAGGTGTGATGCCAGCCGGGAATGGGCTCGGTGCCCGCTCCCGTGCCGAAAAAATACATATTCATAATACTATCCTTCAATTCTATCAGCAGATGACGTTCGACGGAAGCACGGTCACGGCCTGCACGGGGGAAAGCTTCTCCTGCGCGTCGGTCTGCATGAACTGCGGATAATTCTCAAACGTATCCACGGTGGGCTGCTCGTCGGAGTCGATCAGGGAGAACAGGAAGGCGGAATATTCGGAGCCGTAGATGCCGCCGATGTGTCCGGCGTCCTTTACGAACCACGTTTCGTCGCGGAACGCGGCGGTGGAGGCGTTGATGCATTTATCGGGAGAAAGATATTTTTTATCGCCCGCGTTCTGCTCCTCGTCGGAAAGCGCGCTTCCCACGTCGGAAACGAGAGCGCCGAAGGACATGGTGCGCGTTTCCAGCGTGCCGTCGCCCTGCATGCCCGCCGATTCGTAGGCGCAGATATTGGGCGTATTATAGTTGGCGATCACGGCGAATTTCATGCCGTTTGCCATCGCGGCGCTGATCGTTTCGCAGCGTTTCGCTGCGACTTCGCGCTGGATCTTGTCGGTTTTTGCTATGAGTCCGGCGTATTCGGCCGTATCGTCACCGAACACGTTTTTCTTACATTCCTCGTATTTTTCGGGCTGCACGATATCCCAGAACTGCGGCATGGTGCCGAAAACGGGACGCAGCACGCGCTCGAAGATCTCTTCTCTGTAGTCCGCATAGAATTTATTGAGGAAATTGCAGAGCAGTTTCACGATACCCGTCGCTTTCAGCACTCTGAAAAGTCCGGAGAACTGCGGCGCTTTGGACGAAAGGAAGCGCACCGCGGCATCCGCGTCGAAATCCACCTTGCCGCCGAAAAGATCGGTAGCGACGTCGGTACCGTACATCGTGGAGGAATTGGACACAAGGCAGTTCACGTGCTCGCTGCCGTAATAGGTAAGATAGGTGAGCGTAACGATGCCTCCCATACTGCAGCACATGATATTCACCTTGTCCGTACCGTGGTCGGCGAGAGCGGTCTTCACCAGTTCGTTGAGGCCTGCGGCGTTATATCCCGCGTCGAGACGCCAGTCGTAAATGTAATAATACACGTTCTCCGCGCCGTAGCGGGCGATGGCGGAATTGATGATGCCGCCCTCGTGCGAGCCTCCCTCGGAAAACATCTCGGGATAATGCGCCATCGACTGCGGATATACTTTGTTGTTGCCGATATCGGGATCGAGCGGATCGCCGTTGTTGTCGCAGGAATAGTCCTTCAGCAGCCCGTAGGCGTAGTCGAGGATCACGTCCACCGCGGCGTCCTTGCTGAATTTCGTTATTCCCGCACCGAGAGCCGCAAACAGAGTTTTCACGATCTCTCCGACATCAACAGAAACGGTCACGGGGATCTCGTTTTCCGTGAACGGATATTTCGAAAGTCCGTCGGTGAAGTCCATTCCTCTGACGAGGATAAAGGGATATTCGCTTTTCTCCGCGACGGGTCCGCGTTCGGCGTGCGCCGGAAGGACCGCCGCCGTGAGCAGCAGCGCCATGCAGAGCAGTACAGATATCGTTTTTTTCATTTTTCTTCCTCCGTAAGCAAATATATGGTATTATTTTATCACATCCGCCGGACAAAGAAAAGCGGTTTTTTCGTATGTGCAAAAATAACTGTTTTTTTTCGTTTTTTTCCTTAAATTTTTAAGAAAAAGCTCGGAAAAAGATATTGACACGTCCTGCCTGCTGTTGTATAATGACATGGTGTCAAAAGGATTTTGACCCACGCAAATGCGGAGGGAGGGAATATATAATGAGTCAGGTAAAAGTGAAGGAAAACGAATCTCTTGACAGCGCGCTCAGACGTTTTAAGCGTCAGACTTCTCGCGACGGCGTCATCCAGGAAGTTCGCAAAAGAGAGCACTATGAGAAGCCCTCTGTAAAGAGAAAGAAAAAGTCCGAAGCTGCTCGCAAGCGCAAGTTCAAATAATCTTACATAGATCGTTTGAAACGGCACAGAGTTTGTTTCACAAAGGCGGGTCTGTTTCAGGCCCGCTTGTTTTTTTATTGTATAGGAAACTGCTCGCGTTGTGAGCAGTTTGCATACAACAAGAACACCTTTTCGCCCCCAACATTGGGGCACGGGGGGTTGATTTGTCGAAGACAATTTTCTTATTTATCCGAGAAAAGGTAACATTTTTTTATGCTCAACAAAAGTCTTGATTCCGATTCCACGCCGGCGTATTTTTTCGATAAGCTGAAGGATATCTCCCCCGCCGATATCAGGGCGATGGGAGCGAAAGCCGCCGCCATCGACATAGACAACACCTGCTCCTACGATTTCGGGTTGACGCCGTTCGAGACGTCAAAGCAGTGGGTGCGCGATATGCTCAAAGCCGGTATCCCGGTCGTGATCCTCACCAACACCTACGTATGGCGCGCGAAACGGATGTCGGAGCAGCTCGGAAACCTCCCTTATATCGCGAAGGCGGACAAACCCGCCAAAGAAGGTTATCTGAAAGCCGCGGCACTCGCGGGGGTAAATATAAACGAGCTCGCGATGATCGGCGACCAGCTTTTTACCGATATCCAGGGCGCGAACGGCGCCGGAGCGATCTCGGTAAGAGTAAGATACACGCGGCGGGAGCTTCTCATGGGGATACGCTACCGCTTTTTGCGGCGCAGAGAAAAAAAATATCTTGAAAAGGCAGGATACGGTGATAAGGTATGAACGAATACACGAAAAAATTAAGTAAAAAACTCGGCTCGATCGCCGACGCGGCTCTCATCTTCTCGGAAGAAAACCGCCTTTATTTCACGCGTTTTGCCGCCACGGACGGCTGTTTGCTCGTGACGCCCTCGGATGCTCTGTTCTACACCGATTCGCGCTATACGGAAGCGGCGGCGAGAGTGATGGGCGAAGAGTACGTACACAACACCGACGTGATGTACGACGAGCTTGCCGCGATGTTCGCCGAGGCGGGCGTTGAGACCGTAGCCGTCGAAAACGACCGCTTAACGCTTGCCGAATATGAAAAAGTGAGCGGAAAATTCCCGGAGATCAGCTTCAACGTGACCTCGGCGCTTTCCAACGCCATCGACGAGATCCGCATGGTGAAGGACGATCACGAGGTAAGCAAGATCAAAGAGGCGCAGGCCATCGCCGAAAAAGCCTTCGAGCATATCTGCGGTTTCATAAAGCCCGGAGTCACCGAGAAAGAGATCGGTCTGGAGCTCGATTATTTCATGCTCTCTCACGGCGCGGATGCTCTTTCCTTTGAGACCATCGCCGTAAGCGGCGTGAATTCCTCGATGCCCCACGGCGTGCCCTCCGATAAAAAGATCGAAAAGGGCGATTTCATCACGATGGACTACGGCGCGGTGGTCGCGGGCTATCATTCCGACATGACCCGTACCGTCATCGTGGGCGAACCCACCGAACGCCAGCGTCTCGTTTACGACACCGTACTGAAAGCACAGCTCGCAGGTCTCGCAGCTCTCAAGGACGGCGTGACGGGCTTCGACGCGGACAAAACCGCGCGTGACGTGATAAAGGAAGCCGGCTTCGGCGACTGCTTCGGCCACGGAACGGGCCACGGCGTAGGCGTGGAGATCCACGAGGCGCCCAACGTTTCCTTCCGCTCGAAGCATACGCTTCACACCGGCAATATCGTGACCGTGGAGCCCGGCATCTACCTTCCCGGTGAATTCGGCGTGCGTATCGAAGACATGGCGCTCATCACCGCTGATGGCTGTGAAAACCTCACGCATTGCCCAAAAGAGCTGGTCATTCTGTAAAAAAACGATGTTTTTGCCTCATATTGCATAGATTTTATGCAAATAGGGCTTGCAAAAAAAAGAACGGTATTATATTATAGTAGAGTATATTGGGTGAAAAACCTAAAGAGAAAGGATTGATAATTCATGGTATCAGCCGGTGATTTCAGAAACGGCATGACATTCGAGATGGAGGGCAACGTTTGGCAGATCGTTGAATTCCAGCACGTTAAGCCCGGCAAAGGCGCGGCTTTCGTTCGTACCAAGATAAAGAACGTTATTCAGGGCGGCGTTGTAGAAAAGACCTTCAGCCCCACCGATAAGTTCCCCACCGCTTACATCGAGAGAAAGGATATGGATTATTCCTATTCCGACGGCGATCTCTATTACTTCATGGACGCGGAGACCTATGAGATGGTTCCCGTAAGCGCCGCCGACCTTCCCGACAGCTTCAAATTCGTAAAGGAAAACTTCACCTGCAAGGTGCTTTCCTACAAAGGCAAAGTATTCGGCGTAGAGCCCCCCAACTTCGTAGAGCTTCAGATCACCAAGACCGAGCCCGGCTTCGCAGGCAATACCGCGACCAACACTCTCAAGCCCGCTACGCTTGAGACCGGCGCCGAGATCAAAGTTCCGCTCTTCATCGACGAAGGCGAAATGATCCAGATCGATACCCGTACGGGCGAATATCTCGGCCGCGCGTAATCAAAAAAACTGCTGCCGCCGTATTTGTTATGACGGCAGTATTTTTTTCATAACAATATCTATAGGAGGAAAACAATATGACTATAGTTGAAAAAGTTGCTTATCTCAAGGGTCTCGCAGAGGGACTCGCCGTTGATAAAGAATCCAAAGAAGGCAAGCTCTTCTCCGCGATGATCGACATTCTCGACGACATCGCTCTCACCGTTGCCGACAACTGCGACCAGCTCGACGCCATCGACGAGGATCTCGCCGCGGTGGAAGAGATCGTTTACGAAGACGAGGACGACGAAGACCTCTTCGACGACGATTACTGCACCGGCGACTGCTCCAACTGCGACGGCTGCGACGACTTCGAATACGACGAGGACGAAGGCGTTTATGAATTCGAATGCCCCCACTGCCACGAGACCGTATTCTTCGACGACTCCCTGTTTGAGGATGAAGACTACGAGCTGATCTGCCCCGCCTGCGGCGCGAAGATCGACAGCGTTTTTGAGTTTGAAGACGAAGAAGACGGCGACGAGGAATAATATTCCGGAAGAAACGAGCGTGCGGGATCGTTCCTGCACGCTTTTTCATTTTTGTTATACATTCGTTAACCGCCGCGTGCTATCATGCGATCACAACAAAAAACGAAAGGACGAAACGACATGCCCGGAATCATAGTCCCCTCCCGTATCGACAGCGACATAAGAAAAAACATCCTCACCCTCGGTGATATCATAAACAGAAAGATCAGTGCCGAAACGAAAGAGCTCAAGATCAAGGAAGCGATCTTCGGCGATACGTCGGAAGCCGTCACCCGCAACACGGCTTTTGCGGAAGACAGTGATTACCGCGAGTGGCTGAAAACGCATAACGATCCCGACGAGGCGGTAAAGGAATTCGTAAACAAGCTTCCGGAGACCGTGGGACACACCGACGAGGTGGGCGGTCTGATCGAAAACCTCAACCGTTTCGTAAAATTATCCTCCGCTCTGAAGCGCGGGAACGAGTTTTCTCTTACGTCCGAACAGGTGCAGGAGATCAAAAAAGATATCGACGCCCTGCTCGGCGAAGACGGCGGCCGCGGTTTTTCCGAAGCCGTCAACGATTTCAACAAGGCCACCGGCTATAAATACGTTTATTCGCCCGAGATCAAAACGATGCTCAACATGGTGAAGCGCACGGAAAAGGTCGCCGGAGAACTGGAAAGACTTGCCGTGGAGGAATATAACGCCAAGGTACTTGAACGCACGAACGAGGTGGACTCCATCGCCAAAAGCGTGGAGGATTACAACAACGATCATACCGCGCTCCGGAAAGACACGGAAAAGCAGTATCCCGGGCTCACCGCCGACCGCTTCGGAGAAGCTCTCGGGAAGTTAGGCACCGAGGCAAAGCAGCTCGACGAGACCATCGCCGCACGGACCGCGGAGTTAGACGCTCTGCGCGCCTCTCTCCTTTCCGACGAAAACGCTCTCACCGAACAGAGAAATAAACTTGCTTCCGACACGTCCTCTCTCGCTCAGACCGAGAAAAACATAAAGACCGCTTCCGAAACGCTCGAAAAAGAGACCGCCGACATGTACAAAAACCAGGCGGAGGCAAACTGGCTCAAGGCGCACAACGCCGCAATCGAGGACGAGAAGAGAAACAACGAGATTCTCCTTAAACGCGACATTCAAAAGCTTGATTCCCTCATCCGCGAAGATATCCGCAGCACTTTCTTTGAAAAGAGGAACGACTGGCTCGCCTGCGATCAGCTCAAAAAAGAAGCGTCCTCCCTCGGTTCTCTCTCCAAAGCGGACGCCGTGAAGCAGTTCGCCCCCGGCGGGAGCACGCTCGCCGACCGTTTTATCGAGCTTTACGATAAAGCCCATCCCGAGACGGAGAAAAACGGCTTAGGCAAATTCCTCGGTATGCAGCCCGACGGCAAAAAGGCGCTGCAAAGCCTTGTGAACGGTTTTTATAAAAAGGCCGACAAGGGAGAATTCGGCACTCTGCTCGCCGCGGAAACCGAAAAGCTCCAGTCCAAGCTCGAAGCCGACGTAAAAGGACTGAAACAGAGCAATCTTTCCATAAAAGGCTACAACAGGACGCTGAAAGAGATCGAAGACAACCGCCATCCCGAGCTTGCCGCGGTCATGGAGAAAAACACCGCCGACCGGGAGAATTACGATCATCAGAAAACCAACAACGAGAAAATGAAAAATTATCTCGATCAGGTCCTTCCGAATCTGGAAAAGGCGAAAGAGAGATATAAAAACAGCATCGTCGAGGACGGCAAAATCATCGCGGCGACTGAGAAAAGCGCCGCGCAGAAAAAAGAGAGCATAGCCCTCCTCGAAAAAGAACTCAGCGAAAATAAAAAACTCCTTGCCGAGCGGAAAAAGAACATCGACGATATCACGGCTCTGAACGAGCGGGCGGCCGCGCTCGATGCGAGAAGAACGAAGCTCGGAAATTACGTCAATGAATTCCCGGAAAAAAACAGGGAATTCGACGTACTTCGCGATCCGCGCGCAGACAGGATACAGAACCGCATGAAGTCCTTCATCGCCCGTTTGGATAACAACAGAAAGCAGGGGCACGGCGACTCGGAGGAATACAAAAAGCTCGCCGAGGCACTGGAGCGCGCTTCCTCCTGCAAACCCGAAGAGCTCCGTGAGGCCGTGGAAAACGTTGAGAAACGCGCGATAGCCTACGTTCATGCCAAGGGCGAAGCGAGATTTTTCAAGAGAAGCCTCATGGGAGAGACCCGTTTCAACCTCGCCACGGAGATCCAGGGCTTCTGTGAATCTCTCGAAGCGTCTCTCGCCGTCCCGGCGGCGTCCTACAACGAAGCGAAGACCGCCGAGGGCAACATCCGCCATATCGCTGCAGCCGGCAAGACCGATATGCTCTTCCCCGCCGTCTTTGATCCGAAAACCGCAGCCGCGAAGGCAGCAGCAAAGGAAGCCGCAAAGGTCAACACCGCCGCCCCGAAAACCGTAAGTCTTTCCGACAAAAACGTCGGGCAGCCTTCTGTCCGATCCGCGGGCTTAGTAAAATGAATCGAATTTCGGAATAAAGCCGATTCGATTTCATATTTCGGAAATAATGCGATTTTCTGTAGAATCAAGGCCACCGGTTGAACCGGGGGGATCATTTCCACGTTTTAAGACACCCAAAAAATGAGCCGTCCGATGGGTGCCTTCACAAAGGGAGAAAACGGTTTTGAATGGCTATAATCGGCGCAAACATGCTGAAAAACGTTGAAATACGACAGTATGTCTGCGGTTTTGTGAGCGGCGTTTTCGCTCGGTTCTATCTCATTCAAAACTACTGCGTATCTGAAAACAACGTATTTCAGATGAAGAAGGTTGAAAAAGCGGTCGGCATACTGACGTATTCCGACCGCTTTTGAAGCAGTTATTCGCTGAAAGATGTGTTTTCAGACGATTTATCCCTTAGTGAAGACACCCATGTGGACAGCTCATTTTTTTATTTTCTTT
>JAZLHN010000129.1:0-5355 GCA_045616815.1 Acutalibacteraceae bacterium | reverse complement strand
GTCCGTAGTATAAAACACAATAAATAATTGTTTTTTTGTATCCAAGTTGTTTTAAGGGGTGTTTTCAGGCTTTTGCTTTTGAAAAATCCCTTATTTTGTTTGGTTTTATACGATCTTCGCTTTTTTTACATCCCCTTTTTTACTTTTTTGGAAATTTCCCCGTGGAACAAGGGAAGCTTTTTCGTTCCGTCGAAACAAAAAAAGCACACAGATAAACTGTATGCTTCCTTGTGATTTGTTTTTCTCCGTTTTCTGATTTTTTAAAGCAGTTCTTTGACGGCTTCGGGAAATTTCCGGTAATCGTCCACTTTTATAAAGCGAAAATCGGAGAGAAACACGGCTTCGTCGTTGCCGCCCGTGCCGTAGTCGTCGCCGACGTACACGACCTCATCGTGCGCGTAACCCCGTTCGCGGCAGTATTTATCGAGCGCGTAATACTTATCGAACGGCGCGGGAGCCATATCGAAGGAGGACGAGCCGCCCACGAACACCGTGTAATCCGGGAAAACGGACTTCACGTCCTCGTAAATCTTTCTTCGTTTGGCGCGGTCGGGGTCGAAAGCGAGTTTATCCTCCTGCAGCGCCTTTGTGCCGAGCAGAGGGAAGGTCACGCACCCCGAGGAATGATATTCCACGTTGTCGCCCCGGAATACCGTGTAGCCGTATTTTTCCCTGAGCGCCGTCACGCGGGCTTCCACGCTTTTGCGGTTGCAGTCGGCGTGCATATCCTCCACGATCACGATGTCCTTTTGCGTTTTATCGTAAACGGCGGTCTGCATGCCGTAGTTGCCGATGATGTCGATGGGGAAGTGCCCCATCTGCTCAAAAATGCGGCGGCACATGCCCGCTCCCGCCATGACGAGCGCGTATTTTTCGCCGAGCTTTTCGAGCGCGGCGCGGTTCTTTTCGCCGAGCGGCGTTTTGTGCTGTGTCAGCGTGCCGTCGAGATCAAAGGCAATGAGTTTTATTTTTTCTGTATCCATAATTATCCTATGCCTTTTTCGGTGAGGCTGCCGTTTTCAAAGGTAAGCACGCTCTTTACGCCGAAGGCTTTGAGCAGTTCCTCGGTTTCATCGAACGCGAAGAGAAGCTTTTCCTTATAATGACAGTCGCTGCCGAGCATCAGTTTGCCGCCCTTTTCGAGGATGCGTTTGATGAGGAAGTCCGAGGGGTAGGGCACGGTCTTCACGCCTCTCGCCATCGCGCCGGTGTTCACCTCAAGCGGAACGCCAAGCTCCAGTACCGCGTCGAGCGCCTGCAAGGCGACGTCACGGTAGGCGGGAGCCGTTTCGTCGATCACGCCGTATTTCACGGGCAGATCGAAGTGCGCGATATACAATGGCTTATATTTTGCGCAGTTGACGACGTTTTCAAAATACGCTTTTGCGTAGGCGGCTTCGTTTTTGCCGAAGCCCTCGTCGATGCCCTGCCGGGTGTGCTCGGGGGAGTGATCCACGGGATAGAATACGCCGTTTGCCTCCACGTAGTGCGAAGCGCCGATGAAATAATCGAAACCCTCCGTTACGCTGATATCGGAGTTAACGTCGTATTCGATGCCGCAGAAAATGTTGATTTCTTCGCGGTATTTTTCTTTGAGCGCCGTTATTTCCGCTTTGTAGGCGGGCAGAGCGTCGGCTTTCATGCAGTAGCTTAAGTCGCAGGGGGTATAGCTGTGGTCGGAAAAACCGAGCGTGTCCATGCCGAGGGAGATGGCGGAGAGGATATTTTCCTCCGCCGTGTTTTTTCCGTCCGAAAATATCGTGTGCGTGTGTACGTTGCTGATTATTTTTTTCATATTTCTCTTTCCCGAAGTATAAGATGTTGATGTGAGCTGCAAGTTTGCGGTTGACAAAAACGGGCTTTATGATATAATAGTAACAGAAAGGCAACCGATAGACGGTTAGCCCGTAAGTGAGTTAGAAATAAACCGCACTTTTGGCTTGGGGCGGTTTATTTCTTTTTTGCTGTTAAGCTGACAACAAGTGCAATAATTTGAACTATGAGCGTAAGTAATAAAATTATTTCGCTTGTAGTCATTCGCACCGCCCCCTTTCTAAGAGGGCGAAAAGATTTTGCCCTCTTGGAATAAAAGAGGGACTAACCGCCTACCGTTATGGCTGCCTTTCCGGGCACTTTTCAGCGCCGATATAAATTTAGCATATCCGACCTTTTCCGTCAAGAATAAAATGTTTTGCTGATCAACGTTCAACGCCCGCCTCGAAAAAAGGCGGGCAATAATTTTTTGTACTGTCTGACCGAAAAAATTACCTTATCAATCAATAGCGATTGCCGCTTTGTACGCGGTCGAGGTCGCGTTCTGTATGCGTCCCGCTTTTGCGGAATCGCCCACGTTGTATACGTTTTTAACGCCCGCGGCGTTCAGCTCCTCACAGAGCTTTTTCGAAGGCGCGGAGCCGAGCGCGAGGATGAGCTCGTCGCAGGGATACTCGGAGAATATACCGGTGTTCACGTCCTGCACGATGACCTTATCCTTGTATACCTCGCTCAGCTTCTTGCCGAGGTGGAATTCCGTGCCGCCCTTTTCGAGTTTCGGCAGGATGTCGTCGGTGTGCTGCATCCACGTGCCGGGAGCAACGACCGGAGCCATGTCGATCACGACCGTTCTGCCGCCGTGCTCGTTGATGAATTCCGCGGTCTCGAGACCCGTCATGCCGGAGCCCGCCACCACGCAGCGCTTGCCCTGTACGTCGAGCTTGCCGGTGAGCACGTCCTCAAAGGTTTTGAGGTCTTCAAAACGGTAGTCGCCGCCGAACACGGGCTTCACAGGCGTGCTGCCTGAGGCGACGATCACGGCGTAAGGCTCGTAAGATTTGACGGTATCGACGTCGGCCGCCGTGTTGTATTTTATCTCCACGCCCTTTTCGTTACAGAACGAAACGAGGTCTTCGATGAACCACGCGATCTTGTCCTTTTTGGGAGGCGCGCTCGCGAGCTTCAGCTGACCGCCGGGGGTGGAGCTCTTTTCAAGCACGGTGACGGAGAAGCCTCTGTCCGCTAAAATGTAGGCTGCGGTGAGTCCCGCCGCGCCCGCGCCGACGATGACGACTTTTCTGCCGCCGCCGTTTTTCACGAGCTCTTTTTTCTCATTGCCCACGAACGGGTTGACCGCACATTCGCCGTGGCCGCCCGTGTAGGCGTTGGTCTGCATGGATTCGATGCAATTGAGACAGCAGATACAGCGGCGGATGGTCTCGCCGCGTTCGGCTTTGCGCGCCCAGTCGGGATCGGCGATGTGCGGACGACCGAGGGATACCATATCCTGCACACCCTCCTGAAGCTGCTGTTCCGCCTGCTCGGGGGAACGGATGAGGTTGGCGGCGATGACGGGGATCTTGACCGCCTCTTTGATTGCTTTGGCCATGTATTTTCTCCAGCCGGGCTCGAAGGTGACGGGCTCCAGCCAGTAGTTGAACGTATCGTAACCGGCGGAGGAAACGTCGATCGCGTCCACGCCGAGCGCTTCAAGGGCTTTGGCTATTTTTACGCCCTCTTTCAGATCATAGCCCTTGTCGGGCTGACCGATATAGGAATAGCACTCGTCGGCGGTGAGGCGCACGATGAGCGGAAAATCATTGCCGCAGGCGGAGCGGATGCCGTGGATGATGTTGGTGATGAAGCGCATACGGTTCTCAAAGCTTCCGCCGTATTCATCGGTACGCTGATTGGTGACGGGAGAAAAGAACTGCTGCAGAAGATAGCCGTGGGAAGCGTGCAGCTCCACGCCGTCGCAACCCGCTTTCTGTACTCTGACCGCGCCGTCGATGAAATTCTGTTCGAGTTCTTTTATCTCGCTGTGTCTTAACGCTCTTACTCTGCCTGCCGCGAAATAGGCGGGCTCGCAGGCGGAGGGAGCCACCGAGTGCGGCACGATGTCGTTTTTGAGCAGGGTGGGTCCCACGGCGGGCGTGAGCTTATAAAGAAGCTTGCCGTAACTGCCCTTCGAGAGCTTTTCGGCTTTGATGCTCATGGGGACCGTACCGACCAGCAGACCGACGTTCTGTCTGCCGGGGTGATGGAGCTGTACGAACAGCTTCGCGCCGTGCTTGTGGATACGTTCCGCCATTTCCCGCATGGGGGCGATCACCTCGTCCGTACTCATGGAGAGCTGTGCGAACGCCGCAGCGCCGGTCTTATCGTTGATACGGGTGATCTCGGTGATGATGAGGCCCGTGCCGCCCTTGGCGCGCTCCTCATAGTAGTCCATCATCTGCTCGGTGGGCTTGCCGTCGAATTTTCCGAAGCCCATGAGCATGGGAGCCATAACGATCCTGTTTTTGATCTCGCAGGAGCCTAATTTGATAGGCGTGAAAAGCATTTTCTTTTCCATTACCACTTCTTACCCGTCCCGTTCTTCATATTTTCTTTGAATTCCTTGAACTTTCTCTTTTCAAGCGCCCAGTACACCGTTCTCACGGGCGGGCATACGCCCATCATGAGCTTGGAGAGGCCGAAGAGCACGCAGGGGCTTACCTTGTCCTTGCCGCTCTCAATGCCGGCGACCATCTTCTTCGCCACGACGTCCGGCTGCTGCACCGGGAAGGGCTTTTTGTACTGAATGGGCGCGGAAGCGGGGAAGAAGCCCGTGTCGGTCGCTACGGGATAGAGGCAGGTGAGCTGCACGTTGTCCGGCTTTTCGAGGCGGATGCCCTGCTGGAAGCCGTGCATGGCGAACTTGGACGCCGAATAGATCGTAAAGCCGGGCATCGACATTTCGCCGATGGCGGAAACGGTGATCGCCATGACGCCTTTGCGGCCGTTGAGATATTTTACGTATTTCTGATAAGAATAAATGGGAGAGAAGACGTTCGTTTCAAACATACGCTGCACTCTTTCCCAGTCCACGTAGTTCATTTCCTCGTAATAGGGATAGCCGGCGTTCGCGTAGAAGATGTCGATGAAATCGAAGAGCTCTTCCGCTTTGGCGAACACCTCGTCCACCGCCTCGGGAGAAGAGATATCCTTTTTGAAGGGGATCACCTTTTCGGGGTCGAATTTGTAAAGCTGATCGTCGTTTTTGTCTACGGCGAGGATCCTGTTGTTGCCTTTGACGAGTATTTTGAGCACCTCAAGTCCTATGCCGCTGTTGCAGCCCGTGAGTACGATGTTTTTTCCGGTTATCATAAAAATACACCTCGTTATCCCTCAAAAGGGTTATTATTGATTTTATTCTATCATATTTTGCGTATTTATGGCAATAGAAAAAACAAATGCGATAAATTTTTGTTTGAAGAGCTTCCGCGGAGGCACTTATCGTAGGGTGCGTCGCCCTCGACGCACCGCATGGGAGCGTGCGGAGCACCACGAAACATAAGTTACTTTTGTTTTATTTGGTCG
>JAZLHN010000128.1:0-20341 GCA_045616815.1 Acutalibacteraceae bacterium | reverse complement strand
GGCGGAGCCTTAAGCCGCTCACCGCAGTGAGCGGAACACTTTATGCTCACAAAAGATCAGGAGAGTTTGAGAACCCTATCAAGGGGTTCTCAAGTGCGAAGCACAAAACGACTGCCTGTGGTAAGGCTTTCATGCTTCGCATAGGGGAACCCCCGACGAGGGTTCCCCACGGAAAAATCATCCACTGGATAATTTTTCCTCCTCTCCTGCGTTTTTTGAAGCATAAGTATTTCGCCCTTCCCGGAAGCGCGACAAGGAGCGCCGCTCCTAAAGCGGATGCTCCGAAGCCGAATCCGTTTATTTTGTTTTGCGGCACTTATCTGCCGCGTCACCCTCACTCAGAATACGAAACTATGACGATAACGCAGCTAAGCGGAAAAAGAGCCGTTTCAAGGCGTGACACGGCTTCGGAGCATCAGCTTAACCACGCAAGCTTTGAAAAGCTTGACCAAACTTTTATATTGCTCCGCGCTAAACTTCCATTTATCGTTCTGCAAAAAAAACCGCGCCGGAATTATCAGCGCGGTTTCTTTGATATCGGAATGACTTTTTATACGAGATCTTTGAAGAAGCGGATATTGCCGTGTTCGAGCTTTAATTCTCCCGCCTGCTCCTTTTTGATGACCTCCACGATCTTGTCGTTGATGGGAGTGGGAACGCCGCATTTTTTGCCCCATTCGCACACCACGCCGTTGATCGCGTCGATCTCGCACGCCTTGCCGTGCTTTAAGTCCTGCAGCATGGAGGGCTCGATCTCGCGGTGCTTTTTCATCGCGATGGGCAGCAGCAGGATGCCGAACGCCTGCTTGAGCGGATTTTTGTAGTAGAAGAGCTTCGTGATATCCTTGCCCTGCACGGGAGCGAAGGTCACGCCCGCGGCGGTGCCCACGTCGATACATTCCTTCATGCAGGCGAGAGCGATCTTCTTGGTGTCCTTGCCCTCGGATACGTCGCCGAACACGCCGCCGATCACAGTGCCGAGACCGGAGAACGTGGCGTTGATGAGCAGCTTCGACCAGCGCGCGCCGAGAAGGTTTTCTTCAAATTCCACGGGGCACATCTTTTCAAGGAGTCCCTTTACGAGGTTGAACTGCTTGTCGGTGATGCCCTCCATCTTTCCCATGTGGAAGGAAAGGGAAGCAGGATCGCTCGTGAGGATGCATTCGCCGGGAGCGGACATCGTAGCGCCCCATTCCACGGTGCAGCCCATCGTGTGATTCTTGCCCACGATCTCGGCGATGCCGGGCTCGGGGATGCCGTTCTGCAGGGTCACGATCACGCCGTCCTCGGTGAGGTAGTCCTTTAAGAAC
The DNA here is from genome assembly GCA_045616815.1 of Acutalibacteraceae bacterium. Lineage (GTDB taxonomy): Bacteria > Bacillota > Clostridia > Oscillospirales > Acutalibacteraceae > RUG806. The sequence goes on along the minus strand of JAZLHN010000128.1, from coordinate 19,031 downwards.
GTAACGACGTCTTTATTGAAAAGCTGTTTCGTCATAAGGAAAAATACGTCGTATTTTCCGCTCATCTGATCGGGAGTGATCGCCTTTACGGGCGTTTTGAAGTCCACCGTGCCCTTGATGTGGGCGCCGTTGGCGTTCAGAGCCTCCACGTGAGCCTTGTTGCGGTTGATGAGTTCCACTTCCTGACCGTTTTTGGTCATATAAGCGCCGAGCACCGTTCCGAGAGAGCCCGCGCCGTAGATCGCACATTTCATGATGATTTTTTCTCCTTTTTTTGTTTATAAAAAAAGTATATCATTTCCGCAAAACGATTGTCAACAGAATAACGAAGAACTCCGCCGCATATTTTTTTTATGAAAGGCCGGTGTTTTTATGTATATCATGCAGCTGAAAAGGGCTGCCGTGTTTGCCGCGGTGTTTTTTTTCTTTTTTTCCCTATCCGTTTTTGCGATAAAAAAAGGACGGGCGATCGAAACCGCATCGGAGACCACTTACGCGGACGTTGCCGTCGTCATGTATCACAGCGTATGCGAAAAAAACAGAACAAAAAGCGAATATGTCGTGTCCCCGCAGACGTTCCGCGCGGATATGGAGGCGCTCGTAAAGGCGGGTTATACCTTCGTGTCGCTCGGGGAGATCTATGAATATTACGTGGGAAAGGGCTCCCTTCCCGAAAAGCCGGTCGCCGTTACGTTCGACGACGGTTTCCTCAATAACCTCACTTCCGTTTTTCCCGTGCTCGAAGAGTTCGGCATCAAGGCGGATATCAACGTGGTGGGCAGCTTTACCGATAAATATTCGCGTATCGTCGACCGCAGCGTTTCCTACGCCTGCTTAACGTGGGACGATATAAAAAAGCTTGCCGAAAGCGGGCTTTGCGAGATCGGCAGTCATACGTGGGATATGCATTCCCTTTCTCCGAGGAAAGGATGCGCGAGGAAGCACGGAGAATCCGCCGACGCCTACGTTTCCGCCTTCCGGGACGATATAAGGAAGCTCAATGCTGCGCTGAAGGAAAACTGCGGCATAACGCCGTTCGTGTTCGCCTATCCCTACGGGGAGGTCTCTCCGGAGGCGAAAAGCGTGCTGGCGGAGGAGGGGTTCCGAGTGCTTCTCACCTGCGAGGAAAGACGAAATCGCGTGGAAAAAGGCGGCGGAACGCTGCTGACGCTCGGCAGGGTCAACCGCGCGGCGTCCTACACGACCGAGGAGTTTATCTCCATGTTATGATCTTTCGTCAAAATATCTAAAAATGTTTATCGCCGTTTAGAAGGATGAACGAAAATCCGATGCCGTATTGAATTTTTATTCTTCTTATTTTATTATATAAACTATCTATCTTTTGAAACGGCGGTGATTTTTTTGGTTTGTCCCAATTGCGGCGTACCTATCAAACGGTTCGATCTTTCGCCGAACTGCAAAAAATGCGGCGTGCATATCATGTATTTCACGCAGGAACGGGATCTTGCGCGCGACGCCAAGAAAACGGAGCTTGAATTCGCGAAAGCGCGAGAGCTCGTTTCCCGTATCAAAGCAGCATTCATAGGCGGAAAATACCCGATCGCGCGGCTCGTGTTCATGGTGCTTTCGGTCGCGGCGCTCGTTGTACCCTACGGCAGCATCGCTTTCAGCCTGCCTCACTATTCGCAGGAGATCTCCGTGGGTGCCATCGGCGCGTATAATCTGTATTCCTCCGGCTTCTACACGAAGCTTTTGTCGCTGAATTCTCTCGGCATCGCCGAAAAGCCCGCCACCCTTACGATGGTATGGCTCGTGCTGTTCATTTTAGCGGTGCTTGCGGTGCTCGCGCAGTTCGTTGCCTTCCTGCTTTCTTTCATCAAGTTAAGAAGAGGTCATAAGGCTCTCGCGATCATTTCCGCCATCGGCATCGCGTTCAATATCGCGGCGGCGGTGCTCCCGTTCGTGATCACCGGCGCGGCGGACAAGTATTCCTTCATCACCGCGAAAAACGGCTTCGGCGCTTTCGTCAGCATTGCCGTGCTCGCCGTCTTCCTTTTCCTGAACGTGAAGATGTATAAGGATAACGTTCAGCCCGAGGTCAAAGACGTCGACAAAAAGCGTATCGAGATCGCCGCAAAGGTCAAGAGCGGAGAGATCAACATCGACGACCTGTCCATGCCGATCTTCGAGACCGAAGAAGAGAGAGAAGCGCGATTGAACGCTCTTTCCGGCGGCGTGAAGAAAAAGAAAAAGGATAAGAAAAAGAAGAAAGGGGAGAAGGAAAATGGCTGATAACGTCAACAAAACGGAAAAGCCCTCGGGCCTCAGCTTCAAAGCGAGCCTTTTCCTGCTGATCGCCTGTCCCCTTATCGTAATCACCCTTTCCACCATCGCCATCGTCATCACCGCGGGCAAGATCGTGCCCGACGATATGTACAGCTTTGACGAGCCGGTCGAATACGTTTACACCGTTCCCGAGACCGCCGAGGGCGCCGTATCGCTCGTAACGGAGCTTATAGAAAAGACCGAAGCCTCCGACACGGTCAGAGTCGATACGAACACCCGCGTTTCCTTCCTCAAGGATTCCGGTACGTGGGACGATAAGCAGGCGGCTTTCGCCTCCGACGCGGAGAGAGCCGTGCTCGACGGCATCAGTAACGACGTGCTGAATACCGATGAGCTCGATTGCGCTTACGGCGAAAAGGCTCCCGTATTCTTCGATACGGCGCTTCTCGCGGACGCTGCGCTCAAAGAAGCCGAGCTGAACGAGGAAAACGGCGTGCTGAAAATAAGCCTTGACCTCACCGCGGAAAACGGCAAAACGCTGTTCGGCGGCGTGACGGAGCAGATCGGAGAAGCGTTCACCGACGCGTATAAAGATATTTTCAGCTGCGATACTATCAAAGTCGGCAATGCGGGCGTTACGGTGATCGCGGAGATCGACGCCGTAAAGGGCGAGCTGAAAAAGCTCACGTCCGTAAGCGGTCCGGTCATCAACTGCGAAAAAGTGAAGTTCATCAACGATTTTGCCGAGCTCGGCGAAAAGGATCTTTTCATCGAGACCGAGCTGAAGCGCGAAACGAATATCACCTTTGCGGGTATCAATATCACAAAGGATATCATGTACATCGATCCGGGCAGCTACGATACCGTTCCGGCGAACGCGAACATCGCCGACGGCGCCGAGGATGCGTTCCTTACCTATACCTGCTCGGATGAGTCGATCTGTACGGTCGATGAAAACGGTATGGTGGAGGCGGTAAACGAAAGTGCCGACCCCGCGACCGTGACCGTGACTCTCAGCTATCTCGGGAAGGAATTCACCGATTCCTGCCTTGTGTATATCATCAACGAGACCGACGGTGTGGATATCTCCGAGGCGAAGCTCACCGTCAAGAAGGGCGAGACCGCGGCACTTTCCGCCGAGGTAACACCCAAAAAAGCGACCATCAAGGACGTTACGTGGCTTTCTTCCGATGAAAGCATAGCCACCGTGGACGAAAACGGCACCGTGACCGCCGTGTCCGCGGGCGAGGCGCTCATCACCGCCGTCACCGTGCAGGGACATTTCATGGAAGCCTGTCACGTGACCGTAACGGAGTAAAGGAGGGGAAAAGGAATGGATGAAAATACAAGCGTAAACACCGCTCCCGCCGGGACGGGAGAGCATGAGGTCAATATTTACGAAAACTTCAACTACATCGGCGTTAAGGAATCCGTTGCTTATCTTCTCAACGACGTTTCCAACACTTTCAACATCAGCAGTTTCTCGGAGCGTTATATCTGGGACGTTGTAAAGGTCGATTTCACCATCAGCGCGGTCGTCAATCTCTTCACGAGCGCGTGGGATATCATCAACGACCTGATCCTTGCCACCGTGGTCGATAATACGAGAACGCGTTTAGGTAAGTTCCGCCCCTATCTGCTGGGATTGCAGATCCCGCTCACCCTTCTGGGCTCTCTTTACTGGATGCTGCCGCTGTTCTTCCCGAACACCGCCGCCACCTACGTGCCCAAGCTCGTCTTCTACTTCGCGTTCAACGTCATCAACGAGACGGCCTCCACCGCGATCAGCCTTGCCAAGGGCGGCTATATGTCCACGATCACGCCGAACCCGAACGAGCGTGTGCGAATGATACTGCTGGCAGAGCTGCTGTCCGGCTACCTCGGCGAGGATATGCCGCGCTACATCTTCGGTGTGGTATACGACCTTATCATCAACAATAAGATCAACTGGAGCCTGAGCGGCGCGTTCATGACCTTCGGTATTTCGTGCAGCCTCATTTCCTCGTTCTTAACGCTCTATTTCTTCTTTACCTCCAAAGAGCGCGTGCCGCAGTCCATCGAAAAGCCCAACGTCAAAGAGGGATTAAAGGCCATCGTTACCAACTATCCCGTACTGCTCATGTGTCTGTCCGACTTCCTCGGCGGCTTCGCCGTCAGCTCGGGCGAGAGCAACTATTTCATCGACGTTTTCGGTTCTTATTCGCTCATCACTCTCGCCAACCTTCCCTCGTCCCTGAACGGCAGTATCTCCTACGCGTTCGTTTCTCCCATGCGCAAGCGTTTCTCATCCAAGGCGCTGTGGGTCGGCGCGGATATCTACGGCGATATCCTCAGCATGGGCTACTTCCTCTTCGGACTGATGGGCAAGAATTACACGAAGCTCATCCCCATGGTCGTTGCCGTGGGCATAAGAGAATTCTTCGGAAAGTTCGCGTTCGGCGTCAACAAGGTCATCAACGCCGACCTGTGGAACGAAGCCATGGACTACTGCGAATGGAAAAACGGTTACCGTATGGAAGCCACCACCTCCGTTGCCAAGAGCCTCGTGCTGAAGATCCAGGGCTCTCTGATGGGCTCCGTAAGAAGCATCATCATGAAGAAGATCGGTTACGTACAGGGCCTGCAGATCGGTACGCAGGACAACAAGACGAAGTTCTGGCTTTTCGCTCTGTGCTCCGCCGTTCCCACCGTTACGGGTGCTCTGGGCATTATCCCGAAGTTCTTATGGCCTCTCACCAAGGCGAAGAGAGCGCAGATGTACAAGGATCTTGCCGAACGCAGAAAGGAACTCGTCGGCACCGCGAACGACAACATCGTTCCCGCGAACGCCCCCGCTTCGGCGGACTGATAAAAAAATGCGTCTCTTCCGAGGCGCATTTTTCAGTTATCAACTTAAAACTTAAAACTAAAAACTTAAGACTTGAAAAATTTTTCGATATCCCGCAGATATTCGAGCACGGTATCGTCCACGGCGGCGTAGATCTCGTGCTTACAGTTTTTATACTGCTTTAATTTTCCGTTCGGAATGAGAGAAATAAATTCGTTTTCGGCGTCGCTGTAAACGGAGGAATCCTCCTCGGGCTGGCAGAGGAAAACGGGTATGGAAATATTTTTGCAGCGTTTTTTGTCGAGATTTTTCTTCGTCACCTTCACCGCCTCGGTCACCCATTTGTTCGACGGGGAAGCGGTCTGATAATCGCGGTCGGCGACACGCTTCGCCTGATAGTAATCGAAGCGCGCTTTGGAGGTATCGTGGCTGTTTTCGTAGGTGCGGTTCGGGTTGAAGCCCTTGTAGCCGATCACCATGTCGTCCTTTTTGCCGAGCAGGCAGAAGGCGCTCGTGAGCGCGAGGGCGACCTCCTGACTGAATTTGCCGCAGCGGCATTTTATCATCGGAGCGGATAAAACGGCTTTCTTGAACACGCCGGGATGCTCCTGCAAATACTGTACCGTCACCGCGCCGCCCATGGAATGACAGTAAACGTACATGGGCTTGCCTTCGTTTGCCGGAAGAACGATCTGCTTCACGAATTCATTGAGGTCTTTTACGTAGGTGTCGAAGCGGTCGATCGTGACGGTCTCGGGATCGGAATTCATACGGTAGGACTTTCCGTGACCGCGGTTGTCGATGACAAAGACGTTGAAGCCCATGAGCGTGAAATTGTAAGCCATCTCGCGGAATTTCTCCCCGCTCTCGGTGAAGCCGTGCACCACGGTGATATTTGCCGTACTGTCCGGCACGATATATTTTTCAAAATGTATTTTCTTTTCGTCGAAGCTCTCGAAAAAGCCGTCCTCACGGATGGAGGCAAGGTAGGGCTCGACCTTCGTTTTCATCGTTTCCTCGTAATTCGTTTCGCTGACGGGCAGCTCTTTTATTTTCGGTTCCGTAAGGATTCCCCCTTTTGTAATATAAAAATATTTTATCATTCCCACTGTTAAAATGCAACGATTTGCGAAAATATATGTTGTTTGTATCAGAAAAAAGTGTTAGTATAAAAATAATGACGAACAAGGAGGCTTACCATGCTGCATTATACCGACTACGTAAAAAATATGATGGTGCGCTATAACTACCCCGAAGAAGCGATCGCGCTTTTTACCGAGGTGGAAAAACGCTTAGATGACGAAAAGGAATTCGGCGACCGCTTCGACGCGATCTTCAACGAATATTATTTCCCGGAGGCGGGCGATCTGAGAAAAGCTCTCGACGCCATCGAGGTGCTCGCGAAGGATATGGGGCTCAATGAATGCACGCTTGAATTCGTGTTCATCATGAACTGCACCGAAGTCCTCAAGGGCAGATATGAAGCCGCCGGCATCCCCGAAAAGATCTTCTGGGATTCCACCGACGATTTACGGTGCAAGCTGCTCGAATGCATCGAGTGCGAGCACGTTCCCGGCACGTTCGTAGCGGGCTGGAACGCGGGCTTCCTTGCCATGAAGCGTTTTGCCTACGGCCGTTTCCAGTATGAGATCAACACCTACGACTGGGATCACGATTTCGTGACCTCCTGCGGCAAGGTGCTCAAAGCAGGCGACACCTATATCAATTTCCATATCCCGTCTTCGGGCATCCCGCTCACCGACGAGGTAAGACTTGCCTCCTATAAAGAAGCGTATAAGCACTACGTCCATCTGTTCCCGGACGGCAAGGTCGTTTTCGGCTGCGGCTCATGGCTCCTGTTCCCGAAGCACAGGGAATTTTTACCCGAGCGCCTGAACATCCGCCGCTTCATGGACGATTTTGAGATCGTCGGTTGGTCGGAAAAGGACAATTTCGGCAACGACTGGCGTGTGTTCGGTCACTGGACGGAGTATCCGCCCGAGCAGTGGCCGCGCGATACGGCGCTCCGCAAGGCATATGCGGAATGGGTGTGCGCGGGACATAAGACCGGCGACGGCTTCGGCGTATTCGTATTCGACGGCGAAAAAATACTCAGATAATACATTTGTGAATGAATAAGGAGAAAACAGTATGAAGACTTTTCTTTTTCAGGGCGATTCCATCACCGACGCGGGACGCAACAGAGATAATAACGATTACCGCGGCAACGGCTATCCCACCATCGTGGCGGGCAGACTGGGCTTCGATCATCCCGGCGAGTATAAGTTCATCAACAAGGGCGTGAGCGGCGACAGAGTGGTCGACGTCTACGCGCGCATCAAGAGAGACGTCACCGAGATAAACCCCGACGTGCTCTCCATCCTCATCGGCGTGAACGACGTATGGCACGAGCTGCACGAGGTGCCCAACGGTGTGGACAACGATAAGTATTTCAAGGTGTATTGTGACGTTATTGAAGAGATCATGCACAAATGCCCGCAGTGCAAAATTTTCATCCTCGAGCCGTTCGTGCTGAAAGCCGCCGCCACCGAGGATAACTGGGGCATTTTCGAGAGCGAGGTCGCCATGCGCGCCGAAAGCGCGAAAAAGGTCGCCGAAAAATACGGTCTCACCTTTATTCCGTTACAGGAGAAATTTAACGAGGCGGCGGCGAAGGCTCCCGCTTCCTACTGGCTGCTCGACGGCGTGCATCCCTCCGCGATGGGACACACTCTCATTGCCGACGAGCTGGTCGCCGCATTTGAAAAAGAGACAAAATAATATCGAAGTAAAATGAAGAGAAGTTGTAAATTTACCGAAAGGCAGTTTACAACTTCTTTGTTTATATGTAGGAAAGGGCTCCGTAAAGCAGGAAAAGTCTTTTCCGCTTTGTGACTTTCAATCCGCGATTTCTTCGATCAGCCGCAGGCCGGCGGTGTCCGTAACGGGCACCGAGAAGCAGATCGCTTTTGCGCGGGTGGAAAGCCCCGCTTCCTCCATGATCGCCTGCATAATGGCGTTTTTGCGGGATGTCGGCGTAACGATAAAGAGTATATCCTTTTCGGCGGCGAGGGTGATGCCGAGGAATTTTTCCGCCTGATGCATCCCCGTACCCTTGGCGTGGATCACGGTGCCGCCGCCCGCGCCCGCTTTTCGTGCGGCGTTCATGACGGCTTCGTTGTGTCCCTGCTCACAAATGGCTATGATAAGCTCATGCTCTGTATCCTTCAAGGTTTGCTCATCTCCTTTGATAAACGGTTGTTCGCTCACTAAAAACGAAAGCTCTCTTTTACCCGCAACGCTCGAAAACGGGAGCAGAAAAACGATGCCCGTGCCGGGTATGTCGATACGCATTTTCCGTTCAAATGTTTTTTTTACGTTGTCCCACGAGGAGGGCGTAACGGCGGAAAAACATACGGCGCGTTCGTCCGAATCGAGTCCCAGAGCGTCTAAAAGCTCGTTCTGCGCCGTACCGTGCCCGAGGGTAACGTAGTTCACGAGTGCATTATTCTCTTTGTAAACGCGGATGAAATCCGTCAAACGGTTCCGGTCGGTGATCGTTACCGCTAAATATACGCTGCTCATGCCCCTGCCCCCTTACAATTCGATGATGTCAAGCTCGCCGTAGTCTTCCAGTCCCTGCAAGCCGTCGGTTTCTTTCGGAATGTGACGGCGCTTGGATTGATATAAAATCCCCAGGAGCTGTATGGTGATCAGCGGCGTCATAGCGACCATCGCCACGACGCCGAAGGCGTCGGTGATGATGTTTCCTCCGGAGGAAAGGCAGGCACCCACCGCGAAGGGGAGTAAAAACGTTGCCGTCATGGGACCCGATGCCACGCCGCCGGAGTCGAACGCGATGGCGGTGAAGATTTTCGGCACGAAAAACGAGAGAGCGATCGCCGTCGTGTAACCGGGCACGACGAACCACATTACGGATATCCCGGTCAGCACCCGGAGAAGCGCCAGTCCGATGGAAACGGACACGCCGACGCATAGGCTCGTTTGCAGTGCTTTCCCCGTGATATCGCCGTCGGTCAGCTCTTCCACCTGTTTCATGAGCACGTAAACGGCGGGCTCGGCTTTGACGATAAAAAAGCCCATGAGCATCCCGACGGGAAGAATGATCCACGAATACTCGAGAGAGGCGAGCGACTGTCCTAAAAACGAGCCTGCGGGCAGGAAGCCCACGTTCGCGCCCGTCAAAAAGAGAACGAGTCCTGCGTAGGTGTAAATGAGCCCTACCGTGATACGCAGTACGGTGTGTTTTTCAAGCTTCAGACTCAAAAACTGGAATATCCAGAAGAAAACGGCGATCGGGAGCATCGCCACGGCGATTTCTTTGATATACCGCGGCAGAGTGTCCGAAAACAACGCCCGCAGTTCAACGGAATAGGAGATTTCCGGGAGCAGAGCGGGAGAATAAGAAGCGTTTTCGGGGGAATAGATGAGGCTGAGGATCAGCACCGCGAGGATGGGTCCCACCGAACAGAGCGCGACGAGACCGAAGCTGTCGTTGAGCGCGTGACGGTCGTTTCGTATCGCACATATTCCCACGCCGAACGCCATGATGAACGGTACGGTCATCGGCCCCGTGGTCACACCGCCGGAGTCGAACGCCACCGATAAAAATTCTCTGGGCGCGAAAATTGACAGAACGAACACGAGGATGTATGATATTATCAGAAAATATTTGAGTGCCACGCCGAACAGCATACGCAGAATGGCGGCAACAAGAAAAAGTCCCACGCCCGCCGCCACGGAAAAGATCAGCACGACGTTGGGGATCGACTGCACCTGATCGGCGAGCACCTGCAGATCGGGCTCCGAAACCGTGATCATAAAGCCGAGCGCAAAGCCGCAGAGAAGGATGAACCACAGTTTTTTCGTTTTTGTTATTTTCGAGCCGAGACTGTGACCCATCGGTTCCATCGAAAGCTCCGCGCCGAGGGAGAAGAGCATCATCCCCGCGATCACCGCCGCGCCGCCGAAGAGGAACGTGAGAAGCACGCTCGAGGGCATCGGCACCACGGTGAAGGAGAGAAGGAGTACGATCACCATGATCGGCAGTACAGCCGCGAGTGCTTCTTTTGTTTTCGTAAGGATCGTCTGTTTGTACACCGGTTTGTTCCTTTCAGTTATTTATTCTATTTTAACATAAAAACCGAATGATGGCAAGGAGTTTATGTTTATGTCCTTAAAAAAGGCTTACGTTGAGATCACGAACGTCTGTAATCTGAGCTGTTCGTTCTGCCACGGCACGCGCCGGGAGAAAAAATACCTCTCCCCGGAGGACTTCCGTCTGTTCGCTCGGAAAATACGTCCGCATACGGAATATATCTATCTGCACGTTTTAGGCGAGCCGCTGCTGCATCCGCAGCTGAAGGAAATTCTCGGTATCTGTGAGGAGTTGAAATTCAAGGTAACCCTCACGACCAACGGTACGCTCCTGCGGGAAAAGGCGGATATCCTTCTGTCCTCTCCCGCGCTTTATAAGGTGAGCGTGTCGCTCCATTCGTTCGAGGCGAACGAAAGAAAAACCGTGTTGGAGGATTATATGACCTCCGTTTGCTCCTTCGCCGCGAAAGCCGCGAGAAAGGGCGTGCTCTGCGTTTTCCGCCTGTGGAACAACGGCGGGCAGGATACGCTCAACGCCGGCATCCACGCTCTTCTTTCCGACCGATTTCCGGGGCCTTACATAGAAAACCGCTCCGGCATCACGCTCGCGAAAAACATCTATCTCGAATACGGGGATAAATTCGACTGGCCGGATATGTCCGCCGCGGCGACGGGCGCGTGCTTCTGCATGGGCTTGCGCGATCAGATCGCCGTGCTGTGCGGCGGCACCGTCGTCCCTTGCTGCTTAGACGCGGAGGGGGATATCCCGCTCGGAAATTTATATGAACAGAGCCTTGACGAAATTCTTGCCTCCGATCGTGTAAAGCGCATCGTTGACGGTTTTTCTCAGGGCAGAGCGGAAGAGGAGCTCTGCAAGCGCTGCGGCTACGCGAAAATGAAATTCGGATAAATTTTTGTTTAGCGTTCCGCTAAACAAAAATAGTTTTAAGTTTTAAGTATTAAGAAAATGACGGTGCAATTTCCCGCGAAGGGCTGTTAGTTTTTGTTGAAAAAAGGGAAAAAATACTTTATCATATAACAGAAAGAGAAACAAAAAAAAGGAGTGTTGTTTATGCCCGGAGGACGCGGCTCTCTCGGTCCGAGAGGTTTTCTCACCGAGGAGGAAAAACAGAATATGCCCAAAGTAACGAAAGAATTGCTCGTTCGCATCCTTTCGTACTTGAAGCCCTATTGGATCCAGTTTCTTTTCGTATTCGTCGCCATCCTGCTTTCGGCGGGCGTGGGACTGTTTCCGTCCATCATCACCGGTAAGATCGTGGATCAGGCGCTCGTGGGCGACGATCTCATGCTGCTCATAAAGCTGCTCATCACGGCGTTCTGCGCGCTCGCGGTGAGTCAGATCATCGGCGTGCTCGAAAGCTATATCAATGCATGGATCTCGCAGCGCATCATCTTCGATATGAAAAATCAGATGTACCGCCATCTGCAGTATATGCCCCACTCGTTTTTCACCACCGAGAAGCAGGGCGATATCATCACGCGCATGAATACCGATATCAGCGGCGTGAGCACCGTCATCAGCGGCACGCTGTCGAGCATCGTCAGCAATGTGGCGGTGGTCGTCACCACGCTCGTGGCGCTGTTCAATATGAACTGGAAATTGGCGCTCGTGGGTATTGCCATCATCCCTCTGCTCATCCTTCCCACCCGCAGTGCGGGCAAGACCCGCTGGAAGCTTCTCTCCGAGAGTCAGGCGAAGAGCGACGAGATGAATCAGGTCATCAACGAAACGCTGTCCGTGAGCGGCTCGATGCTCGTAAAGATCTTCACCCGGGAGGAAAAGGAATACGAAAACTTCGTGCGGGTGAACGAGGAGGTCACGGATATCTCCTTAAAAGAGCGGCGCAGCGGCAAATGGTTCAGCGTGGTCATGGGTATGTTCACGCAGCTGGGGCCTCTGCTCATCTATTTCGCGGGCGGTCTGCTCATCATCAATAAGATCGACGCCGCCGTCACGGTGGGTACCATCACCGCCACCGTGTCGCTCATCAACCGTCTGTACCGCCCCGTGGAGTCGCTGATGAACATACAGGTGGATTTCACGCGCTCTTTGGCGCTGTTTACCCGAATCTTCGATTATTTCGACCGCGAAAATACCATCACCTCTCCCGAAAACGGCCAGAAGCCCGACGTCGACCGTCAGCCCGTCGTTTACGAGCACGTCGAATTCTCCTACGATAAGGAGCAGCCTCTGCTCACCGACGTCGATTTCACCGTTCCGGGCGGCAAGATGTACGCGATTGTCGGTCCCTCCGGCTCGGGCAAATCCACGGTCGTCAATCTTATTCCCCGTCTGTACGACGTTCTCGGCGGGCGCGTCACCATCGCCGGCGTGGACGTAAGGGATTTCGACCTTACGTATCTCAGACAGTGCGTCGGCGTTGTCACGCAGGAGACCTATCTTTTCAACGGCACCATCCTCGATAATCTGCGCTACGCCAAGGACGACGCCACCATGGAGGAGATCGAGAACGCCTGCCGCATCGCAAACATCCACGATTTCATCGTTTCCCAGCCGGACGGCTATAATACCGAGGTGGGCAACCGCGGACTCAAATTGTCCGGCGGTGAAAAACAGCGCATTTCCATCGCCCGCGTGATATTGAAGGATCCGAAGATCCTCATTCTTGACGAGGCAACCTCGGCGCTTGACCCCATTTCCGAAAACGCCATTCAGGACGCGCTCGAACGCATGATGGAGGGGCGCACGAGCATCGTGATCGCGCACCGTTTATCCACCATCCTCAAAGCGGACAAGATCCTCGTCGTCAAGGGCGGCGTGATCGCCGAACAGGGTACGCACGACGAGCTGTTAGCTCTCGGCGGCACCTACCGCGAGCTGTATGAAACGCAGTTCCGTCAGGCCATCGACTATGAGGCGGGCAGGGAAGCTCCGCTCGATATTCAGATCCTTTCCACCGAATACGACGTGCGCCGCATCACCGAAGCCGATATCGGCGACGTATATAAACTCTGTAAATCGAATACGAAATATTACGAATACTTAGGCGCCGTGCCGTCGGCGGAAAGCCTCACCGAGGTCATCAGCTCCGTACCCGGAAACGCCGACGCGGAAAACAAGCACTTCGTCGGCTTCTACGATAAGGATAAGCTCATCGCCGTGCTCGATCTGATCGCCGGCTATCCCGAAAACGACGACGCGTTCATCGGCTGGTTCATGGTGGACGGCGCCGTGCAGCGGCAGGGCATCGGTTCCCGCATCTTCGCGGACGTGCGCGCCGCGATGAAGAGCCGCGGCTACGATTATCTGTCGCTCGATTGTCCCGAGGCGCACGAGGAATCGCTCGCGTTCTGGAAGGCGCAGGGTTTCTCCCTCACCGGAGAGAAAAAGGACAACGGCGAATATACTTCCGTGACGATGGGAAGAAGTATATAAATGGCAGTTTGAAGCGCGGAGCGAATAAAAAAGTTTGGTCAAGCTTTTCAAAGCTTGCGTGGTCAAGGAGCAGGGCTCCTTGTCGCGCTTCGCAAAGCGCGAAATTCTTGCGCTTCAAAAAGCGCAGGAGGGGAGGAAAAATTATCCGGTGGATGATTTTTCCGTGGGAGAACCCTTGCCGGGGGTTCCTCTATGCGAAGCATTTTAAGCCTGAAATATCCTCATTTTTATTGTTTGACTTAAAGCTTGTGCGAAACATCAACAATATCCTGATTTTTCTTTTTAGGTGCTTCGCACTTGAGAACCCCCGGCGAGGGTTCTCCAACTCTCCTGCGCTTTGCGGACGATAAAGGATTCCGCACACTGCGGTGAGCGGCTTAAGGCTGTGCCTTAAGAAACCGCCGCCTTTTGAAAAAGGCGGGCGAAAACTTTTATTCGCTCTGCGCTAAACTGCAATTTACCGATCTCTTCCCCAACTTTTCGTGAAGAGGCAAAAAAACATATTCTGAAAGGTGACCGATATGAAAAAGATCCTTGCGCTGCTGCTTGCCGCTCTGCTCCTGTTTACGGGCATCGGCTCCGCTGCCGCGGCTGTATCCCCGTCCACGTGGGCGGCGGTGGATGGTCTGGGCAGAACGCTCCCGCTCAACGGCGAGACCGGCGATATCCGTGACGATAAAACGGTCGCCATGTTCTACTGGACGTGGCACTATCCGTGGACGAACAACCAACCCGAAAACAACGCCGAAATGCTGCGCGACTGTCCCGAGGCCGCCAACGATTTCGATCATCCCTACTGGAAGACCGCGGAGGGCATGCCGCATTTCTGGGACGAGCCTCTTTTCGGCTACTATTCCGATCTTGACGAATACGTCCTGCGCAAGCACGCCGAGCTGCTGGCCGATGCCGGCGTGGACGTGATCTTCTTCGACTGCTCCAACAACGACGGACTGTTTGACGAGGGCTACGAAAAGCTCTATAAGGTATGGAGCGAAGCGAAGGCGGAAGGTGTGAACGTACCCAAAGTCTCCTTCCTGCTGAATTTCTGGGGCGGCGATTATCTGCACAGCGAGCTTACGCAGCTTTATGAAAAGATTTATTCCAAGGGACGCTACAGCGATCTTTGGTATTACCTCGACGGCAAGCCTATGCTGCTCGGCTCTTCCTCCCCGCTGGATCCGAAAACGCCCGAGGACAAAGAAATACTGAATTTCTTCACCTTCCGCTACTGCGAGCCGACGTACTTCACAAGGAGAACGCCGGTGTCGGCCAAAACGTGGACGTGGTGCTCCGTTTATCCGCAGGCGAAAAACGGCGCGTCGCTCTTCGGTGTGGAGCAGATGGCCGTATCCGTCGCGCAGAACGCGACCGACAGCGAGCTCAGAGCCATGAACGATCCCGATCGTATCATCCACGGCAGGAGCTATTCCTACGGTAAATATTCCTATACCTACGAATATGCCGGCCAAACGATCAAGGTCGATAAAAACATCGAAAATTCGCTGCTGTACGGCATCAATTTCCAGCAGCAGTGGGACGAGGCGCTGCGCGTCGATCCCGATATCGTCTTCGTGACCGGCTTCAACGAGTGGATCGCGGGACGCTTCAGCACGTGGGAGGGCACCGAAAACGCCTTCCCGGATCAGTATTCGCCCGAATACAGCCGCGATATCGAACCCTCCAAGGGCGTCCTCAAGGATCATTATTACTATCAGCTCGTCGGCAACGTTCGCCGCTATAAAGGCACCGAGGACGCGCCCGACGTGAACGCCCGCAAAACGATCGATATATACGCCGATGCTTCTCAGTGGGACGGCGTGCTCCCCGTATATGAGCACTATACCGGCAGTACGCGCGAAAGAGCGCACGCCGGCTGGGGCGACACCTATTACACCGCCGAGGCGGTGCGCAACGACGTCGTGCGGGCGCAGGTCGCCTATGACGAGGATAACGTGTATTTCCTCGCCGAATGCGCCGATACCATCACGTCTCCGACCGGTGATAACTGGATGCGGCTGTTCATCGACACCGATACCACCGGGGTCTCCGACAACTGGGAGGGCTTCGAGTACGTCGTCAACCGCCTCTCGCCCGTCGGCGGCAAGGTGAGCGTTGAACGCTCCGACGGAGGCTGGAGCTTCACCGAATGCGGCGAAGGTACCATGGACCTCGACGGCGATACGCTGCAGCTCGCGATCCCGCGTTCGGCTCTCGGCCTGGATGCGGACGAGCGTGTTGCGTTCAATTTCAAATGGGCGGACAACAACTGCTCCGACGGCGACGTGACCGATTTCTACGTCAACGGCGAGGCGGCTCCCGGCGGCCGGTTCACCTTCGTGTTCGACTCCGATTCCGTAAAAGAGAACGGCAGCAGCGACAGCGGCATCAGGGGCTTCTTCGGCAGACTCAGAACTCTTTTTGAGGATATGCTCGTTCGGCTCTTCTCTGTTTTTGTGCGCGTTTGCTGAGCGCCGACGCAGGATACGAAAGCCGTGTTCCGTAACGGAGTGCGGCTTTTTTTGAATATTTTGCAACACTTCTGACCTTACGTGCGTCTAATGAGTGCAGGGGACGAAAATACGGGACAAAGGAAACGACATAAATGGAGCCGAAAGAACTCAAAAAGCTCGTGCGGGAGGCGCGGCACGGCTCGGCGGAGGCGTTCGGAACGCTGTATGCCGGATACGCCGCCGATCTTTACCGCTTCGCGCTCTGGTATCTTCACAATGAGGCGGATGCCGAGGACGCGGTGCAGGACGCCTGTCTGCACGCCTACAAAAACTTAAAAGCGCTGCGAAAGGAAGAGGCGTTCCGTTCGTGGTTTTTCAAGATCCTTGCGAATATTTGCAGGGATAAGCTTTCCGCCGCCTCCAAAGGCAAGTTCGTTTCCCTTGACGATCCCGAAGCTTTCACCGATCCCGCCGACGAACGAAGCGAGGATTTTACCTCTCTTTCCGAGACCGGCGAGCTTGTTTCCTCTCTCGGCGAGCCCGAAAAAAGCATCGTCCTTCTGTCCGTGCTCGGCGGGTTCAACAGTAAAGAGATTGGCGCTTTATTGAAGCTCAACAGCTCCACCGTGCGTTCCAAGCTGTCCCGCGCCCTTGCAAAGCTCAGAGAACAGATCCTGACACAGGAGGAGTGTGTGCAATGAAAAAGAAAGAGTCTCCCGACGAACTTATATTGAAGGATAAAATACAAAAAGAAGACGCCGCCCTGCCCGAAGTCCTTTCGGAGGGGAACGTCGTTGCTCTCGTGGCGGGCGAAAAGCAGAAAACGCCCAAACGAAAGGTGGTAAAGCGTTTCGTCGCGGCGGCGGTCGCGGCGTGTATCGCCGTGTGCTCGTTCGTCGTTTACGATACCGCGGTCTACGCGCCTAAGCTCGATACGAAAGACGGGCGCGTCGCTTACGCCGAAAGCTACGCGGAGCTGTCGGGTCTTATGACCGACTATTTCAAATCGGAAAAATTCAGCAATATCAGCCTTTACGCCAGTAAAGGCTACGCCACGGAAGACGCGGTCGTTGCCGAGGCGGAGAACGCCGCGGACACAGCTTTGCCGGAAGCCTATCAGCAGGCGGAGGCGACATCTTCCGCCGTCACCGACAAGGAAAAGACGCATTCCGAAACGAATCTGCGCGTGGAGGGAGTGGCGGAGGCCGATATCGTAAAGACCGACGGCGACTATATCTACGCCGCCACGGACGGCGATCTTCATATCCTGAAAGCGGACGGCGCCGCCGTTTCCGAAGTCTCGGTGATCGGTCTGCAGGAAGAGATCGACGCTGTCGCGGGCGAATGGTGTTATCTCAGCGATTTCTATCTGATCGGCGACCGTCTCATCATCGAGCTGTCGAAAAGCCGCCTTGTTTCCTCCGATAAGTCTCTGCCCGCCGGGGATTACTTTTACACCGACTACCGCAATGTGCAGGGCGTCGAGATCTACGATATCTCCGACAAGACCGCTCCGGCGTTCGTGAGGGAGATCATGTTCGACGGCTATCGCGTTGCCTCCCGCGTCACGGACGGCAAGCTCGTGTATATATCGGCAAACACCGTGAACCGCAGCCGCTTTGACGCTCACGATTACAAGACCTTCATCCCCGCCGTGTACGAGGGCGAGGAAGCCGCCTATCCCGAGGCGGAGGATATCGTTATCGCCGGCACGGACTCGCCGGATGAATTCCTCACCGTCGCCATGATCGACCTCGGGGACGATCGGAGCGTGCCCGAAACGCTCGCGGTATTCGGCGCGGGCGCGGATATCTACTGCACGACCTCCACGCTCTACGTTTTCGCGGCGCATTATCCGTATTACGCATGGAATATCATGTTCGCCGACAAGGTCGTTGACACCGTTTCCGGCTCTGCGGCGACCTCCTCCGAGGAGGCGGGCCCCTCCACCGATATTTTCTCGTTCGATATCTCCGGCTCCGCTCCCGTTTTCAAGGCGAAGGGCTGCGTAAAGGGCACGCTGCTCAATACGTGGAGCCTCGATGAGTATAACGGTTATCTCCGTCTTGCCGTAACGAACAGCGCGAATTACGTCTGCGTGCTTGACGGCAGCCTCAACGAAGTGGGCAGGAGTGAACCCATCGCCGCCGGAGAGCATATCGAAAGCGTGCGCTTCTCGGGTGACACCGCCTACGTCGTCACGTTCTTCCAGACCGATCCGCTGTTTGTCGTCGATCTGTCGGACGTAACGAAACCCGTCGTGAAGGGTGAACTCAAGCTCCCCGGTTTTTCGAGCTATCTGCATCCCGTCGGAAACGGGCTCATGCTCGGCGTGGGAGAGGGCGGCGATGAAAACGGGCTCGACGGCAGCGCGAAGCTCTCTCTGTTCGACGTGTCCGATCCCTGCACCCCGAAGGAAGTGAACGCCGTCGTGATGAAAGACGCGTGGTTCAACTCGAATTATAAAGCCTTCGTGACGGTGGGGGACGGGACGTTCCTCATCCCGTTCAACCGCTGGAAAAACGTTTATGAGACCGAGGGCAGCTCTTACTATTACACCGACACCTGTACCACCGGCGTCCTGCGCGTCGGCGTGGAAAACGGCAGGCTCACCGTGCTCGGCGAATACACCGAAACCTCCGACCGCGTATCCGATACGCGCGCGCTGTTCATCGGCGATACCGTTTATACGCTTTTAACGGTATACGACTATGAGTATTCGCGTCTCTCCCTCATCGTGAACGCTTACGATATGATAACGGGTGAAAAACTCTCGTCTGTAAAGTTCTGATCCATCGACCGGAAACCGGAAACGGCTTCCGGTTTTTTGTGCGATAAATTTTTGTTTGAACGCCGGGGGCGTTCAAACAAAAGAGTTGAGAGTTGAAAGTTGAGAGTTGAGATAAGGAAATCGCTTGCGCGATTTGATTCTATTACTGGAAACATTTCACTTGTTCAACAACATTAAGAG
>JAZLHN010000127.1:0-3338 GCA_045616815.1 Acutalibacteraceae bacterium | reverse complement strand
GGGCGGAAAAACGGCGGTCGATCTGAAAGCAGGGAAAAACATGGCAGGCGCTTTCTATGAGCCCGCGGCGGTATTCTGCGACGTTTGTGCGCTCTCGACGCTTCCGAAGCGTCTGTACGCCGACGGCATGGCGGAGATCGTCAAATGCGGCATGATCCGTTCGGAAGAGCTTCTGTTCTCTCTGTACGGCGATCCCGCCCCCGAAGAAATGATCGCCAAAGCGATCCGCATAAAAAAAGAATTCGTGGAAGCGGACGAAAAAGACCTCGGCACCCGCCATCTGCTCAATTTCGGGCACACGCTCGCCCACGCGGCGGAAAAGCTCTCCGGCGGGAAGCTCAGCCACGGCCGAGCGGTCGCGGCAGGGATGTACCTCACCACCCGCGCAAGCGCCGCCAACGGACTCTGCACGCCCGTCACGCTCGATTTCTTAGAAAAACTGCTGGACAAATATGAGCTTCCGAAGAGCTTTCCGTTTACGGTAAGAGAGCTTTGCGCCGCCGCGATGAACGACAAAAAACGCGAAGGCGACTTTATCACGCTCGTCGTTCCCGAAGGACTCGGCAAAGCGGCCCTCAGAAAGCTGCCTGCCGACCGGCTCTACGACTTCTTTTCCGAATGACCATGGATACTGCGTTATTTCATCCCGTATTCAAGCCGGAGATCACCGCCCCGACCTCCAAATCGTCGCTGATCCGCCTGCTTATATGCGCACTGCTGAGCGGCAGGAAAACGGATATATCGTTCGACGGCTGCGTTTCCGACGATATCGCCGCGGTGCTTGATTGTATGCGCGCGCTCGGCGTCCGCGTTTCGGTCGGAGAAAAAGCACTCACCGTTGCTCCGCCGGAAGCAATTCCCGCCTCGGCGCTTCTCGACTGCCGCTCCTCGGGCACGGCGCTCCGCTTTTTTACGGCTCTCTCAGCGGGCTTCGGCATAAAAGCCCGTCTCTGTTTTTCGGAGGAGCTTGCCCGCCGTCCGATGACGGAGCTTCTTTGCGCGCTGACGGAAAACGGCGCTCTTTTTGAAAACGGGGATCGTTTCATCGACGTAAAACAAGGGACGATCGCGTCCGATTTTTCCATAGCGGGAGATATCTCCTCCCAGTTCATTTCGGGGCTTCTGTTCGCCTGTGCGAAAAACGGCGGCAGGATACGTCTTACCTCTCCCCTGCAAAGCACGGGATACGTCCGTATGACGATCAGCGCGCTTTCCGCGTTCGGATGCACTATTGAACAAACCGCAGACGGCTTTACGGTCCCGGAGGCGTTCCCGCTTTCCGCGGCGGGAAATCTTACCGCGGAGGGGGATTGGTCGAACGCCGCGTTCGCTCTGATCGGCGGCGTCATCGGCAAAGCGCCCGTTACGGTAAAGGGGCTTTCTCTTACGTCGCTGCAGGCGGATAAAAGCATTATTGATATTCTGACGGCGATGGGCGCGGATATACGGGAAACGGACGGCGATCTGACCGCTTTTCCCTCCGTTCTGCACGGCGTGTCCGTCAGCGGACGCGATATCCCCCACCTTATTTTACCGCTGTCCATAGCCATGGCACAGGCAAACGGAGACAGCACGATCACGGAAATCAGACGGCTTCGCTATAAGGAAACCGACCGGATACGCTCTTTGGTCGAACTGATAAACGCGCTCGGCGGCAAAGCGGCGTACAAAAACGACGTGCTTTATATATCCGGCACGCCTCTCACCGGCGGAAAAGTGAACGGATACGCCGACCACCGCACGGTCATGGCCGCGGCGCTTGCCGCGACGGTGTGCCGAAACGAAGTCACCGTTTCCGACGCGCAGGCCGTGAACAAATCCTACCCTGCATTTTTCTCACAATTCATATAAACGGAGTTGATAGGGTGTCCTCTCCCTTCGGAAAAAACATAAAACTCTATATCGACGGCGGATCGCATGACAAAGAGATCGTTATGCGCCTTTTCGGCATTCCCGCCGGCGTCACGGTCGATGCGGAAGCCTTAGCGGCGTTTCTGAGCCGTCGGCGTCCGCAGAACGCATGGGAGACCCCGCGCCGCGAGCAGGATGCGCCCGTATGGATGAGCGGCGTCGTGAACGGCGTGACCGACGGAAACGAGATCCGCGCCGTCGTGAAAAACGAAAACGTGAACTCCTCCGCCTACGCGGATACGGCTCGCTTCCCGCGGCCGTCGCACGCGGATTACCCCGCGGTGATGAAATACGGCAAAACCGTCGATTTAAGAGGCGGCGGACATTTTTCCGGCCGTCTGACCGTGCTCACCTGCACGGCGGGCTTCATCGCCATGCAATACTTAAAAAAATACGGCGTGGATATTTTTGCGCATATCTATTCGATCAAAGACGTATACGACACGCCGTTCGACCCGACGGATCCGGTGAAATGCGAGAAGACTTTTCCCGTTTTCGATCCGGAGGCCGCCGCCGCGATGCAAAGCGCCATGCTCGACGCGAAAGCCGACGGCGATTCGCTCGGCGGTATCATCGAATGCGCCGTCACGGGACTTCCCGCCGGACTCGGGGAGCACATGTTCGCTTCCGTCGAGGCGGCGATCTCGGACGCGGTATTTTCCGTGCCCGCCGTAAAGGGGATCGCCGTCGGCGCGGGCTTCGCGGGCACCACGTTTACGGGCAGCGAACACAACGACGCCTATTTTGCCGAAAACGACGAGATAAAGACTTACACGAACAACAACGGCGGTATCCTCGGCGGCATGACGACCGGCATGCCCGTGATCTTCACGGCGGCGATCAAGCCCACGCCCTCCATCGCGAAGGAACAGCCGACCGTTGACCTCACCACCGGGGAAAACGTGAAGATATCCGTCGGCGGGCGGCACGACGCCTGCATCGTTCCGCGCGCCGTCCCCGTGATCGAAGCCGCTGCGGCCTTGGCGGTCGCGGACATCCTTCTCGGAGAGAAAACGCCGGAGGGGCTCTCCGCCCTGCGCCGTGAGATCGACAAGACAGACGAAGAAATCATTTCCCTGCTCTCCGCCCGCATGGAGATAAGCAAAGCGGTCGCTGCGGAAAAAGCGAAAACCGGAGCACCCGTTTTCGATCCGGCGCGAGAAGCGCAGCTTCTGGAACGCATCAAAGCCCTCGCGGGCGAAAACGCCGCCGCGGCACAGGAAATATATGAAGTCATATTGAAATACTCAAAAAATATTCAAAAAGAAATCATTGAAAGGAAACGGTAAATGGCAGTTTAGCGGGCGAAGCCCGCAGTTTTCAGTTTTTAGTTTACAGTTTTCAGTCATGGAATGATTATACTGAAACAGGAAAAACTGTTTATCCGGGTGTAAAATCATCGTATTAAAACGAAATATCAGTATTTT
>JAZLHN010000126.1:0-5794 GCA_045616815.1 Acutalibacteraceae bacterium | reverse complement strand
GGCGTTTTTCATCTTGTTTTTCGCCGATCCGGGATGGATATTCACGCCGTTCACGGTGATCTTTGCGCTTGCGGCGTGGAAATTCTCGTATTCGATCTCGCCGAGCGCCCCGCCGTCCACGGTGTAGGCGAATTTCGCGTTGAACGCGCCGAAGTCGAAATGATCCGCGCCCCTGCCGATCTCCTCGTCGGGAGTGAAGCACACGGCAATGCCTCTGTGTTTAACTTCGGGATGCTGTATCAGGTATTCGCACGCCGATACGATCTCGGCAACGCCCGCCTTATCGTCCGCGCCCAACAGAGTTGTGCCGTCGGTGACGATGAGCTCCTGTCCGATATAATTTTCCATGAACGGAAAATCCGCGGGGCTCAGTTTCCCTTTGCCTTTGAGCGGGATATCGCCGCCCGCGTATTTTACGCGTTCGGGACGGATGCCGTCGCCTTTGGAGGAGGGAGAGGTGTCCATGTGCGCGATGAAGCCGATGTTTTCTTCGTTTTCCATGCCCGCGCTTGCGGGAAGAAAGGCGTAAACGTAACCCTTGTCGTCCATGTGCGCGTTTTCGAGCCCTAAGGTGTCAAGCTCGTTTGCAAGATATGCGCCTAAAAGCTTCTGTTCCGGTGAGGAGGGAACGCTTTCGCTCTCTTCGTCGGAGTTGGTGGAAAACGTTACGTATTTCAGAAATCTTTCGTCTGCCGTCATATATTTGACCTTCTTTTTTTTCGTTTTTTATCATTATACATTATTTTACAAACGGAAACAAGTGCGGGAAAAAAATTACATTTCGCCGTTCAATTATTACATTTCTTGCTTTTCCCGAAACTTTGTGTTAATATAACATCCTGTTGTAAAAAAATAAATAAAGGGGTTTTTCCGGATGAAAAAACTCAATAAAATAAAGCCCGTGCCCATGCCTCAGCAGATCCTCTGGTGGGCGGTGAGAGCGAGCCTGCTGTGCTTCAGCATCTACGGGATCCTGCATAATTCCGTTACGCAGTTCCTGATGGGACTGTTCGCCATCGCTTTTTCGCACATGTGGGATATGTGGCAGCTCTTCGGCGGCAGATCGTTCATCACGCGCGTGGGCTATTTCTCACAAACGCTTTTGAACGTGTTTATATGCTTCGGCGTGGTGATCGGCTACGTGCTCAATACGAAAACGAATTTCCCTTACGTCGATCTGATCGAGCATTTTGCGGCGGGCGTGGTCGCTTCTTATTTCGCCTACGATTTCGCAATGGTCTTTCAGGGACAGAAGAGGCATCTGAGTCCCGCGCTTGCTTCCATGTTCGCGATCTGTTTCTCGGTTTTCCTGTGCGTGGCGTGGGAATTCTACGAATTCACGATGGACAGACTTTACGGCTACACCCTCCAGCGATCGGGCATCCTGGATGAAAACGGTCTTGTCGATACGATGATCGACCTCATCTTAGGCGGAGCGGGCGCGCTGTTCGGTATGTTCTGGGTGGCGTTCAGCAAAAACGGCATCATCGGCAAAAACAGGAAAGCGGTCAGAGCCGCCGTGAAAGCGCAGTCGAAACTCGACCGAGCCGAAGAACTCGCGTTCCTCAACATTGAAGATATAAAATAAAATCTGCGCCTGCGTAATTAAAAGAGACACGTGTTTTTTCATACGTGCCTCTTTTTTTATTATCATTATTTTATTCCGATCGCTTTCAGGATCTCTTCCGGCTGCTCAAAGTGCGGGATCATCATATGCGCACCCGCGGAGAGAAGACGGCCGCGTTTCCATTCGTCGATGCCGTCGCCGGTCTTTTCGTTGGTCGCCACGCCCACCGCGTAGCCGCCGATGGAGGATACGAGTTCGATCTCCACGTAGCCGTCGCCGAATACGACGAGTTCCTCGGGTTTGATGTTCTCATCCTCTAACAGATGCTTGATGACGGCTTCCTTGGAGCAGTCCAGAAGCCCGTCGCGTGCGCCGTGGATACCGCCCGTGAAGCTGTTTTCCACTCCTAAAAGAGCGGCTTCCTTTATGACGTCTTTTTCATCCGTGCCGCTCGCGAGATAGCATTTGATCCCGGCGTTTTTCAGCGCGTCAATAAAGGCAACGGCGCCTTTTACGGTCGCTTTTTCTTTCGGATACGTCCCGTTTGCAAGTCCCGTTTTTTTATCACGGATGCGGATATCGAGACGGCGCAGATATTCGGTCTTATAAACGAGCGGTTCCACGTGTTCGCCGCCGCGTTTTACGACCGCTTCGTCGAGCGCGATGCACTGGTAGATCGTCTGCTTGCCCGTTAAGCGGTCAACGAATTCCGTGACCTCATCGCAGATCGCTGTATCGTCCTCGCCCGTGCCGAGAGCCTTGATGACCTCGCAGAAATAGGGGATCATGATCTGCTGCCAGCCTTCGCGGATGAGCGAGATCGTGCCGTCGAAGTCGAATAAGGCGCATTTTATGCCGGAACCCTCGTATTTTTTGATCGTTTCGATTGAAAATGCCATGTTGATCGTCCTTTTATTTTTAGATTTTGAGCGCGCCCGTGGGGCAGGCGTCGGCGCAGAGACCGCAGTCCTTACAGCCGGAAATAACGTCCGCGCAGCGGAATTCGGGCTTTATGACCGTCGTAAAACCGCGTCCTACGAGACCGAGGATGCCCTTGCCCGCTTTTTCTTCGCATACTCTCACGCAGAGTCCGCAGAGAATGCATTTATTTTGGTCGCGTTCGATCGAAACGAGTTTCGTTTCATTGAAGCCCGGGTGATGCTCGCCCTTGTAGTGTTTGCAGTTTACGCAATAGTCGTCGGCGTATTTTATGAGCTTGCACTCGCCGTAATCGTGGCAGCCGCAGGAAAGACAGCGTTTGGCTTCGCTGACCGCCTGCTCTTCGGTAAAACCGAGATTTATCTCCTTGAAATCGTTTCTTCTTTCTTCGGGGGCTCTCTGCGGCATAACGGCGCGGGCGGCCTTTTCTTTTCCGGCGAAAAGCTCGTCGCGGACTTCTCTTTCGCTGAGAACGGGCGTTTTATACGGGATCTCGGCGCCGGAAAGATAGGCGTCGATGTATTTTGCCGCCTCGTTCGCTTCCGCGATGGCTGCGACGGCGATGGAGGCGCCGTTGTTGGTGGTGTCGCCCGCCGCGAAAACGCCGTCGAGATTCGTCGCAAACGTATGCACATCCGCGGCGATGGTGCCGCGCTTCGTAACGGCAAGGTCCTCGAAGCCGTTCGGATCGTTTTTCTGTCCGGCGGCAATGATGACCGAATCGAGGTCGAGCGTGATGAATTCTCCCTCGACCGGAACGGGGGAGCGTCTTCCGCGCTCGTCCGGCTCGCCCAATTGCATGACCTGCAGTTTTACGCCGGTCACTTTTCCGTTTTTACCGAGGATCTCAGCAGGATTGGTGAGGAAGCGGAAAACTACGCCCTCTTCTTCCGCCTCGGCAATTTCCACGTCCTCCGCGGGCATTTCGGCGCGTGTGCGGCGGTAAATGATGCTGACTTCCTTTGCGCCGAGCCTTACCGCGCTGCGGCAGGCGTCCATGGCGGTGTTGCCGCCGCCTACGACCGCGCATTTTTCACCGATGGCGGGTTTCCCGCCGAGCGCTATCTCACGCAGAAAATCTATGCCGCCGAAAACGCCGTCAAGTTCTTCTCCGGGGCAGCGGATAGAGGACGATCTCCACGCACCGTTGGCTACGAGCACCGCGTCGTGCTTTGCTCTTATATCGCCGAGAAATATGTCTTTTCCGAGCTCGCAGTCGTTCACAAAAACAACGCCGAGCGATTTTATATGCTCAATCTCTTTATCGAGCACCGCTTTGGGAAGGCGGTATTCGGGAATGCCGTAGCGCAGCATACCGCCCATCTTCGGCATCTTATCGTATATCGTGACCTTATGACCGTTCAGCGCGAGCTTATACGCCGCACTGAGACCCGCGGGACCGCCGCCGATGATGCCCACGGTCTTGCCGCTATCGTTCTTTTTCTCCGGCAGGGGATATCCCGCATCGATGATTCTATCCGCCGCAAAGGCTTTGAGATAGGCGATGGAGATCGGCTCCTCCACGTGCTGTCTCCGGCACGCGGTCTCGCACGGATGCGGACACACTCTGCCCACGGAAGCGGGCAGGGCGATCTTGTCCATGATCGTGGATACGGCACCCGTATAGTCTTTTTCGGCGATCTGCGATACGTATTTCTGACAGTCGGTGTGTGCGGGGCAGTTCAGAGAGCACGGGCCGATGCAGTCGCCGTCGTGATCGCTCATAAGGAGCTCTAACGCGAGCTTTCTCGTTTTGACGACGCGCTCCGTATCTGTGTGTATCGCCATGCCGTCGCGCGGCTTCGCCGAGCAGGCGCGCATGAGCTTCGGAGAACCCTCCGCTTCCACTACGCACATACCGCACGCGCCGTAGGGCGACATATCTTTCAGATAGCATAAATTCGGGATCTCTATGCCGTTGGCGGAGGCGATATCGAGAATGGAGCTTTCGGAATCGCACCGTATTTCTTTGCCGTCGATCGTGATTTTGATTTCAGACATCGTTTACCCCTCCTTTACCGCGCCGAAGCGGCAGTTCTTTATGCATTCGCCGCATTTTATACATTTTTCGATGTCGATGACGTGCGGCTGTTTTACCGTGCCCGTGATCGCGTTCGCGGGACACTTTTTCGCGCAGAGCGTACAGCCGCGGCAGATATCCTTGTCTATTTCATAACGCGCGAGCGCTTTGCATTCATGGGCGGGGCAGCGTTTTTCGGTGATGTGCGCCTCGTATTCGCTGCGGAAATATTTGATCGTTGTCAGTACCGGGTTCGGAGCGGTCTGCCCGAGTCCGCAGAGCGCGCCGGAGCGTATCCCTTCGCAGAGCTCTTCGAGCGTTTCGATATCGCCCTCTTCGCCTTTGCCCTCGGTGATGCGGGTGAGGATCTCATACATCCTTTTTGTGCCGATGCGGCAGTGAACGCATTTGCCGCAGGATTCCTTTGTCGTGAAATCGAGGAAGAAGCGCGCCATGTTCACCATGCAGGTGTTTTCGTCCATGACGACCATGCCGCCCGAGCCCATGATGGCGCCCGTGGCGGAAAGCGCTTTATAGTCGATGACCGTATCGAGCAGCGCTTCGGGGATGCAGCCGCCGGAGGGACCTCCGAGCTGAACGGCTTTGAATTTTTTGCCGTCTCTTATCCCGCCGCCGATATCGTAGATGACCTCGCGCAGTGTCAGTCCCATCGGGATCTCTACGAGACCGCCGCGCTTTATCTTGCCCGTGAGCGCGAAAACCTTGGTGCCTTTGGAATTTTCCGTGCCCATGGCGGCGAATTTTTCACCGCCGTTCAGGAGAATCCACGCAACGTTTGCAAAGGTTTCCACGTTGTTTATATTGGAAGGCTTGTTTTCATATCCCTTTTCCGCGGGGAAGGGAGGTTTTAAGCGCGGCATACCGCGCTTGCCCTCGAGCGATTCGATGAGCGCCGTTTCCTCACCGCAGACGAACGCGCCCGCGCCCGCTTTGATGGTAAGCGTGCAGGAAAAGTCCGTGCCGAGGATGTTTTTTCCGGAGAAGCCCGCTTTTTCGGCGTCCTCAATGGCTTTTTTCAGCCTTACGATGGCGAGAGGATATTCCGCGCGGACGTATACGAACGCTTTAGACGCGCCGATCGCGTAGGCGGCGATCATCATGCCCTCAATGAGAGAATGCGGGTCGCTTTCAATGACCGCTCTGTCCATGAACGCACCGGGATCGCCCTCGTCCGCATTGCAGATCAGATATTTTTCCTCGCCGGCGGAAGCCCGCGCGGCGTTCCATTTGAACCATGTCGGGAAGCC
>JAZLHN010000125.1:0-3982 GCA_045616815.1 Acutalibacteraceae bacterium | reverse complement strand
TCGAACAAGTGAATAGTTTCAAGTGATAGAATCAAATCGCGTAAGCGATTTCCTTATCTCAACTCTCAACTTTCAACTCTCAACTCTTTTGTTTGAACGTCCCCGGCGTTCAAACAAAAATTTATCGTTCTTGATTTTTTCCCTTTATTGTGATAAGATGAAAAAAATAATTATAAAGGGGAAATTTGTTATGGGTAAATTGAAAGACATCGACAATAAAGCGGCGGCCAAGGGCAGCGGCATCGAGACCTTCTGGCAGTTCGTGAAATTCATTTTTGTCAGCCTCATCGCGATGATCGTGCAGTTCGCGCTGCTCAACATCCTGCGTGTGGTGCTGCAGAAATTCACGGGACTTTACGAGCAGGATTTCAGCTGGTGGGTATATAAATACACCGTGGAGGACGGCGGCCTCGGCTATTTCATCGCCTTCAACGCCTCCAATATCGCGGCGCAGATCGTAGCTTTCTTCGTGAACCGTGAAAAGACCTTCAACGCGAACAACAATATCCCTGTCACTCTCACCGTTTACATCGTTTTCACGATCGCTCTGCTCATGTTCTCCGCATGGCTCTCTCCCGCGCTCTACGGTCTGCTTCTTTCCAAGGGCGTGAGCGACGCGCTTTCCACCAACATCGCCACCATGGCGTGCGCGTGCGTGCAGTTCTTCCTGTATTTCCCCGTGGATAAGATTTTGATGCGCAACAAGGATAAAGACAAAAAGAATAAAGAGGACAAATAAATTGAAAGAATTTGAATTAAAAGGCTATAAGATCGAAGAATTCACCTTCGTCAATAAGATCAGCGGCGCGCAGAGGTTAGAGCTCGGTCATAAGTATTCCTACAACGTGCGCTACGCCAAAAACGACACCTGCTGCGGCTCCTTCACAGCGGAGGTCGCCGATAAGGCGCATCCCGAGAATTTCTCTCTGAAGGTCACGCTGAGCGGGCAGTTTACCACCGCGCCGGACGTTGCCAAGGAGGTTTTGCACGTCAGGACCTACGATGCATTATTCCCCTACGTGAAGGCGGTCGTATCTACCTTCACCGTGAACGCCGGCATCCCGCCGATCTATATCCCGTATATCGACATTTCCGATAAGAGTATCTACCGCGTGGATATGCCCGGCCTCAATCATCAGACGCCCCCCGAAAACGAGGAATAAGCCCGGATGAAGAAAAAAGATATCGTTCTCACGCTTGTTAAATGCGCCGTCGCGCTCACGCTTTTCTTTATCGCGGTCTTCAATTACGATACGCTTTCCAATTTAGACGTCGCAAAATTAGTTTCCTTTACCGATAACGTCCCGGTAATCGTCGCTGTCGTGCTGGCGGTCTACGTCGTAAAGGCGCTGGTGTTCGTCGTTCCCGCTTCGCTCGTATACGTTGCCGTGGGTGCGATCCTGAATCCCGTGCTCGCCGTTATCGTGAATCTGACGGGTATCTTCATCGAAGTGTCGGTCACGTATTTCCTCGGCAGATTTTTGGGAAAAGATGCCGTATATAAGCTTTTGTCCAAGAGGGAAGCGGGCAGGAAGATCCTGGAAAAGGATCTCGGCAGCAAAGCAAGCGTTTTGCTCACCATCCGCGCCGTTCCGGCGTTCCCGATCGACTTCATCAGCCTGTTCTACGGCGCTTCGGGGTGCAAATACCTCAAATACGCGCTTTTGTCGCTGGCGGGCATTTCGTGGCGGGTCATTCTGTTCACCATCCTCGGCGACGCTATTTTTGCGTGGATCCCGATGGATAAGATCATCCTCGTCGTGATCTGCTGCATCCCGGTCGGCGTTGCGTATTATCTCGTGAAAAAATTCGTCCTCGACCCGAAAAAACAGAAAAAAGAAGAACAAAACCAAAACGAGCCTTCTCAATGAAAGCTCGTTTTTTTTGAACAAAGAAAAGTGAACGGTAAATTTTTGTTTGAAGAGTAAAAATGTGGCATATGAATCATAACGCCTCCCCTTTTAAGGGAGGGTGGACCAACCGACAGGTTGGTGGAGAGGTTCAATGCGAGTTTCCGTCATATCGTTGTCACGGCGGCAATCACGGAACCTCACCGCCACGCTTACGCGCGGCCTCCTCCCCTAAGAGGGGAGGCGTTGTGTTAGAGATGTTTCGCGCGCTCCCGCGACAACCTCTGCGCTAACCTGCAATTTATCGTCTTGTTACAAAAAAAGGACACGCAGAAAAAATCCTGCGTGCCGCAATGATGAAAATACTTTAATTCCGAATTCCGGATTCTTAAATATTCACGTCCACGCCGTTGACTTCCACGCCGTTTTCCGCGCGGATGAGGATGTATCTCACGCCGTCGATCATTCTGGTCTGGATCAGATCGGAGCGGTCGGGGCTGATTTTTATGCTTACGTCGGGCGTGTTCACGCTGATGGCCTTCGTGTCCACCAGATTGTTGGGGGAGAGCTCCGCTTTTTCGCCGAACGCCTCGTCGTATTTTTCCTCGAATTTGTCGGCTCTTTCCTTGGGCACGCTGCATTCATCGAGAATCTTCCGTACGGAGTGCTTCGTGATGACGGGAGCCTCTTCCTCCTCACCGGACTTATAGCTCTGTATGCTGTCGCACATGGCGTCTCTGACCGCCACGGCCACGTCCAGACTGCAATTTTCTTCGAGCGTCTCTTTTAAGATGCTGTTGAAGGTCTCTTTCTGCGTGTCCGCGGGCATGGGGACTTCGGTATGGAAGACGTTTTCGATCAGCTCGGAACGCGTCAGAGCGGTGTTTTTCGTGTAGTAAAGCACGTTGTAGATGTCCGACGAGCGGTCGTTGAACGCCGGGAACGTGAAGCCGACCTCGGGAGCCCCCACCACGCTGTTGGCGGTGATGCTCTTGAAGCTGTTTTCCGTGGGCTTGAACGAGAGCGCCGCCTTCGTATCCTTGACGGGGCATAAGGCGCAGAGGAAGTAGTTGAATACCTCGGAGGAATCTTCGTTTTTGTCGCCGTTGGCGTTGTATTCGGGTACGTCGTAGCTGTCCTTGATGAGAAGGATGAGATAAGCCCCGTCCATCTGTGAATGCTCGGCCAGAAGCTCGAAAAGCTTCTGAATGGCGGGTTCCGTTTCTTCGTTGTTCGCGCGGATCGCCATCAGCAGACGGTGCTCGTCGCTGTCCATGACCTGCGCGGTGGAGAAGGAAAGCTCGATGAGATTTTTCCCGATCGTGCCGCTGAGGGCCTTTCTCATGATCTTATACAGCGCGTCGGTGTCGTCCTTGTCAGTCGTCGCGGTGGAGTTCCTAAACGCCGTAACGATCTCTTTTTTTTCGTTTACGAAACAGCCGTAGATAAAGCTGACTGCGCACTTGTCAGTGCGCAGTCTTCTGCGGAGTTCGCCGGTTTCTTTTTCGTTCATGAAATTACTGCTTTGCTCCGTTGTCAAACATTTCGAGTGCCTTTACGCTCACGGCGAAGCAGCCTGCAAGGCCTTCTTCGTTCATGTTGTCGTAAGTGTCGCGGCGGGTGTGATAATAGTCTTCAAGGTTGTGGTTGAGGCCGGTGATACCGGTAGCGCGGAAGCCCGCCTGCGCGAAAGCAGCGGAGTCGGTAGCGCCGCCGAGCGGGGGAACCATACCCTTGGAGCACTTGATGCCGAGCTCCTTTGCAGCCTCCATGAAGAGATCGGAAACGTCCTTGTCCGCCTTTACGGTGGCGTTCAGGTCGCGGTAGTTGGTCATGAGATACTTGGGATCGTGGATGGTATCGTAGGAGAAGATGAAGGTGGGCACGTCTTTGAAATCGTTCTTGTGCGCTTCGCACCATGCCTTCGCGCCGCGAAGACCGGCTTCTTCGGAACCGGTGAGCACTACGCCGATCTCGGTGTTTTCGAGCTCGATGCCCTCTTCTTTGAGAGCCTTGAGAATGGAGATACCCATGTAGCAACCGGAGAGGTTGTCGTTCGCGCCGTCAACGATCTGTTTTTTGTTCCACATGAAGTAGAGGCCGAACCAGAAGGGGAAGAAAGCGATCGCGCC
>JAZLHN010000124.1:0-2290 GCA_045616815.1 Acutalibacteraceae bacterium | reverse complement strand
GATGGCGGTGTTGTATTTGAGCGTTTCGAGATCTTCGGATACCTTTTTCACGGTCTTGTGGAAGGAGGTCTCGAGCTTAGCGGAATATTCGTCGCCGTCGGTGAGGATATCCTGCAGGTTCCATACTCTGTCGATGAAACGCTTGCAGCCCTTCACGCTCGTTTCGCTCCACGGAGCCGCTTCGCCGTAGTTGCCCATGAACAGAACGTAGGTACGCAGAACGTCCGCGCCGTATTCATCTACTACGGTGTTGGGATCGACGACGTTGCCTTTGGATTTGGACATCTTGTCGCCGTCGGGACCGAGGATGAGTCCCTGCGCCGTTCTCTTTGCATACGGTTCTGCGAAGGGTACCGCGCCGATATCATAAAGGAAATGATGCCAGAAGCGGGAATAGATCATGTGACGGGTCACGTGCTCCATGCCGCCGTTGTACCAGTCTACCTGTCCCCAGTATCTGAGCTTGTCCATATCGGCGAACGCCTTGTCGTTCTTCGGGTCGATATAGCGCAGATAATACCATGAGGAGCCCGCCCACTGCGGCATGGTGTCGGTCTCGCGCTTTGCCGCGCCGCCGCACTTCGGACACTTGCAGTTTACGAATTTATCGATCTTGGCGAGAGGGCTTTCGCCGTCTTTGCCGGGCTCGAAATTTTCTACCTTCGGAAGACGAAGGGGAAGCTCTTCATAGGGTACGGCAACCATACCGCACGTCGGGCAGTGTACGATCGGGATGGGCTCGCCCCAGTAACGCTGACGGTTGAACGCCCAGTCCTTCATCTTGAACTGGATGCCCTTTTCGCCGATGCCTTTTTCCTCGAGGAATTCAAGCATACGAGCGATGGAGGACTTCTTATCTTTATATCCGTTTAAGAATTCGGAATTCACCATTTCGCCGTCGCCTGCATAGGCTTCTTTGGTTATATCGCCGCCCTTGATGACCTCTATGATGTCCACGCCGAACTTGGTCGCGAAATCCCAGTCTCTCTGGTCGTGAGCGGGCACCGCCATGATGGCGCCGGTACCGTAGCCCATCATTACGTAGTCGGAAATGAAGATCGGGATCTCTTTTGCGTTGACGGGATTGATCGCCGCGAAGCCTTCCAGCTTCACGCCGGTCTTTTCTTTTACGAGCTGCGTTCTTTCAAATTCGCTCTTCTTCGCGCATTCGGTTCTGTAAGCCTCTACCGCGTCGAAATTGGTGATCATGCCCTTGTACTTGTCGAGCATGGGATGCTCGGGCGCCATGACCATGAAGGTCACGCCGAAAAGGGTGTCGGGACGGGTGGTGTATATTCTTAAGGTCTCATCCGTATTCTTTACGGTGAAATTGACGAAAGCGCCGGTGGATTTGCCGATCCAGTTTTCCTGCTGCAGCTTTACGTTGGGCAGGTAATCAAGATCCTTCAAGCTTTCCAGAAGCTTGTCCGCGTATTCGGTGATGCGCAGATACCATACGTCCTTGGATTTCTGAATGATATCGGAATGGCAGATATCGCATTTGCCGCCCTGGGAGTCCTCGTTGGAAAGAACTACCTTGCAGGAGGGGCAATAGTTTACGAGGGTCTTATCGCGGAAAGCGAGGCCGTTTTCAAACATCTTGAGGAAGATCCACTGCGTCCATTTGTAATAATCTTCCTGCGTGGTGTCGATCACTCTGTCCCAGTCGAAGGAGAAGCCGACTCTCTTAAGCTGGGAGGAGAATTTTTCTATATTCATATCCGTGACCTTGCGGGGATGGATACCGGTCTTGATCGCGTAGTTCTCGGTGGGAAGACCGAATGCGTCGAAGCCGATGGGGAAGAGGACGTTATAGCCCTGCATACGTCTTTTGCGGGATACTACTTCCAGACCGGAATACGCCTTGATATGACCGACGTGCATACCCGCGCCGCTCGGATAGGGGAATTCCACGAGAGCGTAGAATTTTTTCTTTTCGCTGTTGTCCTGCGCTTTGAATACGCCGGACTGTTCCCATTTGTCCTGCCATTTTTTCTCGGCAGTCTTAAAATCGTAATTCATAGTTACCTCCGATATGTCAATTCGGAATCCGGAACACGGAATTCGGAATTAATAAAATATTGCTTGTTTAAATAATGCCATATCTTATATAATATTTCCGAAAGCGGCAAATGTCAATGCTTTTTTGTCCTTACGGCTGCTTTGAAAACGGCATTTTGCGTAAAAAACGATCTGTGAGGTTTTGTTTCCTCAAACTATTTATTGTGTCAAAGCAGAAGGTGTTTAGTGACAGGCCGTGTGATGGTCAACGGCGCAAAGAATTATTGTT
>JAZLHN010000123.1:0-7142 GCA_045616815.1 Acutalibacteraceae bacterium | reverse complement strand
GAGAACGTCGAAGCGGAGCTCCGGCAGCACGGGGTAATTTCCGTGTGCGTTGCCGATGGCGACGGCGAGACAGTCGATACCGGTCTCTTCGCAGAAACGCTTCGCGACGTCCGGATCGGTGCAGGTGATCTTATGCTCGGCGGTATCGCCTTCGTTGCCGCCTACGACGCCCAATTCCGCTTCCACGGTCGCGCCCGTTTTTGCGGCAAGCGAGACGATCTCTTTCGTTCTGCGTATATTTTCGTCGATCGGCAGGAGCGACAAGTCGAGCATGACGGACGTAAAGCCGTAAGAGAGCGCCTGCTTCACGCATTCTTCCGTGAGTCCGTGGTCAAGATGTACGGCGATATCGACCTTCGCATTTTTCGCCGCGGATATCATCATCGGCGCCATAAGCTCAAGCGGAGAATTTTTCAGACGCTTTTCGGCGATCTGCAATATGATAGGAGTATTTTTTTCCTCGGCGGCTTTTACCGCGCCCATCACCATTTCCATATTGCCCACACTGAACGCGCCGACGGCGAAATTTTCTTTTTCCGCGCGTTTCAGCAGCTCCTTCATGGAAACGAGAGCCATAAAAACACCTCATTTTCAACAGTTTTGCGCAAATTTTCTAATATATTATAATACAAGAAGATAAGTTATTCAATATAAAATAGATAAACTTTAAAGAAAAAGACCGGAAAGATCCAGTCTTAATTCCTTATCTGAAATACGAGCCATACGATCCCGTAAACGAGCGGCTGATGAGCAAGATAGATGTAGAGACTGTACCGTCCGATCACGTCAAAAACCGGTATTCTGCACTGCATGAGATATTTCATTTTTGCACTTTTATCGGTGAGCCGGCGAAGAAAATATCCGGCAAAATACGCGAAGATCCACGGCAGCAGCGGATAGTAATCCCCCGACACGAAACCGTTGAACGGAAAACCGAGGAATGCGGTAAAATAATTCCGGTAAAGAGATACGGGAAGATAAAACAATGCCGTATCGTAGGTCCCGACGTAGGCGTAATTGACGCGGAACAGCACAAAAAACGACAAAAGGCTCAATAGGAGTCCCGCTGCGGGCGGGATATGCGAAAAAAGCTTATCCAGCGGGATCATGAGCGCCCCCGAGATCGCCATGAAGGTAAGGATACCGTAGATAACGTAAGCCTCCGGCATGACAAGATACGTAACGCCCGTGACGACGATACCGCCGATAAACAGGATCAGGAAACGCCGCAGTCGGTGCGTTCCGCTCAGGAAGCAGAAACCGGATAAAAGGATGAACACCGCCGCGCCGAGATCGCGCACGAGTTCCAAAGCCGAAAGCAGCGGAGAAGAGTCGATATTTCCCGAAAAAGCGGCAATATCAAAAAGGGTATGGTAGACTACCATACCCAGAACGCACACACCGCGGATACCGTCGATGAGGCGGTATCTTTCTTTTTTGGCGGAAACGTCAGCCATTGACTACCCTCATAAGGAAATTCTTCACGTCGGCATACACCTTCTCACGGTCGTCCTCGTTGAGGATCTCGTGACGGTCGCCGGGATAGATGATGACTTCGGGATCGATCCCCGCTTTCGCAAGCTCGTCCGCCACGGCGATGACGCCCCTGCCGAACAGACCGCAGGGATCTTTTCCGCCGGAAATGAGCATGACGGGAAGCAACGCGGGAAGCTTCGCTGCCCAGTCGGGCTGACTTACTTTGACAGCCATCTTCACGAGCTCTTTGGTAAGTTCATCGCTGCTCTCAAAGCCGCAGAAGGGATCCGCGCGGTAGGCGGCGACGTTTTCACGGCTGCGGGAAAGCCACGAAAGCTCGTCCCCCTCTTTGAAATACCGCTTGGAAAGGAAATTGAGAAGAGCGTTCACGCCTTTTCCCGCGGCGGGAGAAGGCGGCAGCATATCCATGATCTTGCCGACCGGATCGGAAAGCGCAACGAGAGCGGAGGGCACCTGTCCCGTGCCGCAGAAGATCGCGCCCGCAAGCTGACTGCCGAACGCGCCGGTGTACAGACGGGCCAAAAGAGAGCCCATCGAATGTCCGAACAGAAAGTACGGAAGCCCTTTATAACGGTTGGACATGATATTGAAGAGCGCGTTCATATCCTTGACCATGTTCACGTGGTCGCCTTCGTCGCACATGCCGAGGACTTCCTCGCACGCCGCCGATTTTCCGTGCGCTATATGGTCGTTTCCGCATACGACGAAGCCGTTGTTCACAAGGAAACGTGCGAATTCATCGTATCTGCCGATATGCTCGGCAACGCCGTGAGCGATCTGCACCACGCCGATGGGCGAAACGGTGTCGTCCGCCCATATAAGCGTTCTGATATTGCTCACGCCGTCATTGGAGGGAAAATATGCTTCTTTTCTGATGATAGCCATGACAGATCCTCCGTTTTTTATTCAATAACAGCTTTGTTTCAGTCCCAGTAATATACTCTCGTTTCGTAAGGACGGAGCGAGAAGCCCGTGAGGGTATTTTCGCAGTCGGCATAGTTGCTGAGCACAAGCTCACCGGCATCCAGATCGAACCCGCCGGGGGTCTTGAACTCGGTGTATTTATCCGAGAAAGAGCAGACAACGAGCATTTTCTTGCCGTCCATGTGGCGGGAATAGCAGAAGAGGTCGTTTCTGTTGTGATAATGCTCCTCATACGCGCCGTAGATGCACACGTCGTGCTCTTTTCTGAACTTTAAGAGCTTGCGGTAGAAATTGAGGATCGAATCGGGATCGTCCTGCTGGGACGCTACGTTTATATCGGTGTAATTCGGGTTGATGAAGAACCAGGGCTTTTCGGCAGAGGTAAAGCCCGCGTTCTTTTCCGCACTCCACTGCACGGGCGTACGCGCATTGTCACGGGAGGCATAGTGCGCCATATTCATGGCGATCTTTTTGCCGAGGATCTTGCTCGCGATGCCGTAAACGTTGATGGTGGAAACGTCCACGTAATCCTCGATATTATCCAGGTAGTTATCGGTCATGCCGATCTCCTGTCCCTGAAAAACGAAGGGCGTACCGGACTGGCACATATACATAACGGCAAGCATTTTGGCGGATTCGACTCTGTATTTGCCGTCGTCGCCGTAACGGGAAACGATACGGGGCTGATCGTGGTTTTCAATATAAAGAGCGTTCCACGCCTTGCCGTAGAGCTTATGCTGCCAGTTGGTGTAAACTTTTTTGAGTTTTTTGAGATTGAATGGCATCCTTACCCAGGAAACGAACATGCAGTCGGCTTCCATGTGCTGGAAATGGAACATCATGTTGAGCTGCTGCTTATCGCCCTCCTCGATGTGCATGAGCGCCTTTTTCGGGGTCATCATGGGCGCTTCGCCCACGGTCATGCAGTCGTATTTCGAGAGCACGTCGTTTTTGAATTCTATCAGATACTCGTCGAGATGCGGACCGTGCATATAGTGCTCGATGCCGGTGCCGATCGGGAACCAGTAGGGGCTGGAAGGAAGACCTTCCGCCTTGGAAATAAAGGTGATAACGTCCTCACGGAAGCCGTCTACGCCCATGTCGAGCCAATAGCGCATGATATCCTTGACTTCCTCACGCACCTTGGGGTTATCCATATTGAGGTCGGGTTGTTCCTTTGCGAACAGATGCAGATAGTATTCGTCGAGGTTTTCATCGTATTCCCAGCCGTCGCCGCCGAAGGTGGATTTCCAGTTATTGGGCTTTCTGTGCTTGCCCTTGCCCGGACGCCAGTAGTAATAATCGTAATAGGGGTTATCCTTGCCTTTTTTGCTTTCAAGGAACCATTCGTGCTGATCGGAGGTATGATTGACAACAAGGTCCATGATGACTTTCAGACCTCTGTCGTGAGCGCCCTTCAGCACCTCTTTGAAATCGTCGAGCGTACCGTACTCGGGAGCGATATCCCGGTAGTCCGCTATATCGTATCCGAAGTCCGCCTGCGGGGACTTATAGAGCGGGGAAAACCATATCGCGTCAACGCCGAGGCTCTTTATATAATCGAGTTTCGAGAGAACGCCCTTCAGGTCGCCGATGCCGTCGCCGTTGCCGTCGCAGAATGAACGCGGCCAAATCTGATAGACCGCCATTTCCTTATACCAGCTGCGTTTGATATCTGCCATTTTCTGTCTGCCTCCTATATATAACCTTAATATTATATCAGTATTTTTCCGAGAGCGCCGATATTCTCAAACGCCCCCGTCGCTTTTATTTCCGATCTTTCGTAAAGCTCCGGTGAAGTCACCCCCGTGAATACGAGAGCCGAATTCAAGCCGTTTTTCGCGCCGATGGCGATATCCGTCTCCAAACGGTCGCCCACGAACGCGATCTCCTCTCGCCTGCAGCCGATGCGGTTGGTAACGTAGTCCACCGTGTAGGCATAGGGCTTACCCATGATGATATCGGGCTCGCGCCCCGTGGATTCGCGGAACAGGGAGATAAACGAGCCGACGTCCGGCATGAAGCCGTTTTTCAGCGGGCAGTTCACATCCGGATGCGTGGCGATATATTCCGCGCCGTCCTTAATGAATTTAGCAGCCTTCCATATTTTTTCGTAGGTAAGCTGCGTATCGAAGCCCAATACGACGATATCGGGATCCGTATCGTTCATCGGCACGCCCGCTTTGAGAAAATCGCCGGTGAGATTATCGTTGCCGAGCAGATACACCGTTTTTCCGGGACGGTTCCGTTTCAGGAAGTCGATCGTAACGTGAGAGGATATGATGACGCTCCCCTCTTCGGCAGGATAACCGATGCGGCGGAGTTTTTCAAGACATTCCTCCTCATTGTGAGAGGAATTGTTCGTAAAAAAGAAAAAACGTTTCCCGCTTTTTTTGACGGCTTCGGCAAATTCGAGAGCGCCGGGCAGCAGCTCGTCGCCGAGATAAAACGTACCGTCCATATCCACGATAAAGCAGGAAACGGAAGAAAACGCTTCCTTTAAGTCCAAAATGATCACCCTATTTCATATTCTTCTATATAATAAATGATTGAAAAAGAAA
The DNA here is from genome assembly GCA_045616815.1 of Acutalibacteraceae bacterium. Classification (GTDB taxonomy): domain Bacteria; phylum Bacillota; class Clostridia; order Oscillospirales; family Acutalibacteraceae; genus RUG806. The sequence goes on along the minus strand of JAZLHN010000123.1, from coordinate 2,160 downwards.
ATGCAAGTCTTTTAAGCAGGCTGCGGCTCTTGACATTTTTTTCGGAGCGTGATAGAATGGTCGGGAATATTGAACAAAGGCTATGACCGGAATGCAGTAAGCGAAGGACAAGCGTTTTTTTCAGAGAGCGGAGCCGCAGGCTGAAAGCCCCGCAAACGTTCCTTGCCGCCGAAATTCGCTCCGTGAGCCGCCGTTGAAAAGACGGACGCACCGCACCGCGTTACGGGCGAAAAAGCGGCAGTATATTTACTGCAAATTGAGTGGTACCGCGGAATCTTTCGTCTCATGTTTTTACATGGGACGTTCATTTTTTATTGGAGGAAACAGAATGAACGAAATCATCGAAAAGCTCAGAGCCTCCCTCGCGGAAGAACTGAGCAAGGTTGAAAACGCCGCCGACGTTGACAAGATCAGCATTGCATACCTCGGCAAAAAAGGCAGCATCGCCGGACTCATGCAGCAGATGAAGGATCTTTCTCCCGAAGAGAAAAAGACCTTCGGACAGGTCGTGAACACCTTCAAGCAGGAGGCGACCGCCAACATCGCGGAAGCAAAAGAACTGCTTAAGAAAAAGGAACTGGAAGCGGAGATCAACGCCATCCCCACCTTTGATCTCTCCGTTCCCGCAGAGCCGGACATGGGCTCCTATCATCCCATCACGCTCGTGCAGAGACAGTGCGAACAGATCTTCAAGTCCATGGGCTTCACCGTAGAGGACTACAGCGAGATCGTGACCGACTACGAATGCTTCGAGTCGCTGAACATCCCCAAGCATCACCCCGCCAGAGATATGCAGGACACCTATTATCTCGAAAACGGCCAGCTCTTAAAATCCCAGACCTCCGCGGCACAGAACGCCATTTACGGAAAATATAAGGAAGCCCTCGAAAAGGACGGTAAGCCCATCAAGGCGATCTTCCCCGGACGCTGCTTCCGCAACGAAGCCACCGACGCCTGCCACGAAAACACCTTCTTCCAGATGGAGGGCGTGATGGTCGACAAAAACATCTCCATATCCAACCTCATTTTCTTCATGAAGACGATGCTTTCCGAAGTATTCAAAAAGGATATAAAGGTACGTCTTCGTCCCGGCTTCTTCCCCTTTGTAGAACCCGGCTTCGAGCTTGACATCAGCTGTCTCATCTGCGGCGGCACGGGCTGTCCCTCCTGCAAGCATTCCGGCTGGCTTGAGCTTTGCCCCTGCGGCATGATCCATCCCGAGGTACTCAAAGCGGGCGGCATCGACACCGAGGTCTACACCGGCTTCGCGTTCGGACTCGGACTTACCAGACTCGCGATGATGAAATACGGCGTAAAAGACATAAGAGATCTGAACAGCGGCAATCTCAAGGCCCTTTCCCAGTTCTCGGACGACGAATAAGGAGGTAAACGAAGTATGTTTTTATCAATGAACTGGATCTGCGATTTCGTAGACCTCTCCGGACTTGACAAATTACAGTTAATAAAGCAGTTTTCCCTCTCCACCGCCGAGGTGGAAAACGAGATATTCTTCAAGGGCAGCGATACGAGCGGCATCGTGGTCGCCGAGATCGTTTCCTGCGAACCTCATCCCGATTCCAAAAAGCTCCACCTGCTCAAAGTAGATATCGGTGAAAAAGAGCTCGTGGACGTCGTATGCGGCGCTCCCAACGCGAGAGTCGGCATCAAGACCGCCTTCGCAAAGATCGGCGCGAAGCTCGGCGAGATCGCGATCACGCCCCGCGACCTTGCGGGCTACACCTCCTACGGAATGTGCTGCTCCGAAAAGGAAGTCGGCATCAGCGACGACCACGGCGGCATCATGGAGCTGGATGCAGCTCTCAAAAACGGTACCGATCTGAAGGATATCTTCGCCATCGACGATATCATTTTCGAGGTAGACAACAAGTCGCTCACCAACCGCCCCGACCTCTGGGGGCACTACGGCATCGCGCGTGAATTCGCCGCTCTCGCCGGCAGAGAATTAAAGCCCATAGAGACCGTGGATCTCGAAGCCTTCAAGGCGCTTCCCGCCGTGGATATCGACGTTCGCGATGAGCTTTGCTACCGCTATTCGAGCATTCAGGTGGAGAACGTGACGAAGACCGTCAGTCCCGTGGATATGCGCATCCGTCTTTTCTACTGCGGTATGAGAAGCATCAATCTGCTCACCGACCTTAC
>JAZLHN010000122.1:0-2703 GCA_045616815.1 Acutalibacteraceae bacterium | reverse complement strand
AAAAAAATCGGAAACCGTTTCCGATTTCCGACTTCCGATCTTACTTGTATTGATACACTCTTACGTAGTCTACGAGGAAATGCGCTTCCGTGCCGTCCTCCGGGAGGCTTATCTTGCCCGTGCCGTGGCGGTCGGCGTTCGCGACGCCGTTTTCGCCCGCGACCTCGCAGGAAACGATCAGGTATTCGGGATTATCCGATACGCCGCCGGTGGAAAGACGTCCTGTCTCCACGCCGTTGATATAGAAAATATACTCGTCCTCGTTCCATTCGAGTCCGTAGGTGTTGTACTCTTCGTAGGGGTTATTTGCGAAATAGTAGCCGATCGAGTCGTTTTTATGCCCCTCGCCATAGCCGTCGTAATGGATGCCGCTCACGACCGAGTCTCCGGCTTTCCACCAATGATCCTTATACCGCATGGATTCGAAGATATCCACCTCGGTGCCGTCGTCGCCGAAGCCGTCCACGTTGTAAACGCCCTCGTTCATCATCCAGAAGGCGCTCCACATGCCCGTGGAGGCGGGCAGGATGCAGCGGATCTCAAAATAACCGTAGCATTGCTCGAATTTATCGCGCGTTTCCACGACGCCCGTGTAATAACCGGCGGGGGAGCCGCCGATACCATCGGCAATGTATTTCGTCGTGATGTCGAGATTGCCGTCGTGCACGCTCACCATGTCCTTGTTCCAGTAGCCACCCTTGCGCATGGTGATCCACCACGGGTCGATCCATTTGTCGCCGTCTACCTCGTCGCCGTCGAATTCATCATTGAAGGTCATTTCAAATTTCGTAAGGTCGATCTGTTTGCCGTTCGGCGTTTTCGGAAAATCTCCGAACGCCCACGGGAAAAGTGACGCAAAAAAGAATACGATCGCGCCGAGCATTGCTTTGATTTTTTCCATTGAATGTTCCTCCTTTTTTTATTTTCTCACCGGATAGTTTTCCTTTTCGACCAGTTCCTGTCCCTGCTCGGAGCAGATCCAGTTGTAAAGTATCCTTTCCGGGGAATTTTCCTTCGCGGATTTGCGTATCACGACGTAGAAGTCATTGGTCAGCGGATATTCGCCGCTCCCGATGGTCTCATTGGAGGGCGTGATCCCGTCCACGTCTAATATTTTGCTCGTTGTGAGCTTGTCTTTTTCCATGTTGGTAAGATAATAATATACCGTATAGCCGAGTGCGTCCTTGCTGTTGTCGTAGTCCGCCACGGCTTCGAGCAGCCCGATCATCGAGCCGATGATATAATCCTTCTCCGGCTCCATGAGCTCGTCGCCTAAATGGATGAGCTTGTCAAAAAGCGTCTGCGAGCCGCTGTCCTTGTTGCGCTGATAGGGGATGATATCGCTTTCTTCGCCGCCGACCTCAGCCCAGCTCGTGAGCCTGCCGGAGTAAATATCTTTGATCTGATCAACGGTCAGGGACTTAACTTCATTTTCGAGCGAACAGATGAATACGAGCGCGTCCACGCCGATCGGCGTCATTTCCAAAGGTACGTTTTGCTCTTCGATATACGCTTTCGCCTCCTCGCTCGGCTCATAGGCGAGCAGGATATCAAAATCCTTGTCAACGATCGCCTTGTAATTATCGGTGGTCGAGCCCTCGAATTTGATGAGTTCGTCGGCTTCCTCTCTCGTGATGCCGAGAACGGTCGCCGTGACGGCTTCGCCGAGGGGCAGATTGGCGAGCGAGCCGCCCATTTTCGGATAGTTTTCTTGTGTGAAGGTGAAAGTGCCGGTTTGCTCTGCCGAGGTCTCCTCCGGGAGTTCCTTATTTCCCGAACAGCCCGCAAGCGCCGTCAGAGTGAGCAGAAAAACAAGAAGCAGCGCAATGATTTTTTTCATATTATCAATCCTCCTGTGAATATATGCAGACGAGCACCTTGCCTTGTTCGTCCGAGGTCACGGTATAGGCGCCGTCGGAATAGAAAAGCACGTAGTCGTCCGCGGTTTTCTGTGCGCGAAGCGAGTTCGCTGTTATATAGACTTCTCCGGTCCGTATGTCGATCAGAGCTCTGGTGTTCATCATTGTGCTGTCGTAACAGGTCAGCAGAATCGTATCGTTCAGGGTCTGGATGGCAAGCTCTTCACATTCGATATATTCCTCCGGGAGAACGGTGCGCGCGATAAGCGAAGCGTCTTTCAGATCCAAGGTGATGAGTTCGCCCGTGTCCGTGAGAATGATGGTGTGTTCGCCGAAAATGTCGATCGCTTTGATCGGATCGCAGTCAAAGGTCAGCAGCTCTTTTTCGGCTGCCATGTCGATCAGTACGGCATTTTTCGAGTCAGCGGAGTATCGGAGCACGAACTCAGAGGGGAAAACGCCGATACGGTAAAAGACCTCGTCTTTCCCCGCATGGTACACGGAAGGCTCGGAGCCGTCGATCGGATAAAAAGCGACGTCGGACAAAATACTCCAGTCGTCTTCGACCGGTTTGCTCAGTAAACAGCCGTAAGGGGGCTCCTGACAGAGCGTGCCGCTGCCCTCGAAGGCGTTTGCTTCGATCCTGCGCTTTTCGCGCATATCACCGTCAAAAATGATGAGCCCGGGATCGGCATTTTCGCTGCTGAAATAATACTCGTCCGCTTCACTGTTGTAAACGCAATTCCAGCTTGGCGCGGCGGTGATAAAATTGCCGTCCAGATCGCAGAGAAAAGCTTCGGGGTGCTCTTGAGAAGTGCAGAAAAGAAAATTGCCCACTGTTTTA
>JAZLHN010000121.1:0-5137 GCA_045616815.1 Acutalibacteraceae bacterium | reverse complement strand
GTATACAGCTTCATGCCGTCGTATTCTTTTTCGATCGTATATTTTATCCGCCGCGCCACAAGCTCACCCTCTTTCCGGTTTCCGATATAAAATTATATGTTGTCGGAAGGGAAAGGTCAAGGTTGAAATTTTCATAAACCTATGGTATTATTAACAAAATATCTTAAAATGAGGGGAAAAATATGGCAATAAAACTTACAAGAGCCAAAACGCCTGAGGAAGTCGGTGTTTCCTCCAAGGTCGTAAACGACTTTATGAACGCCATCGAAGCGGAGAACGTGAATATCCATTCCTTCATGGTGATCCGTCACGGCAAGGTGGCGGCGGAATGCTACCGCGCGCCGTTCACGGCGGACCGCCCCCACGCCATGTACTCCGTGAGCAAGACCTTCACGGCGACCGCGATCGGCATCGCCGAAGGCGAAGGACTTCTGTCCATGAACGACCTCGTGAAGGACTATTTCCCGGACTATACGAAAGACCTGAACGATCCGCGGCTGGAACGGCTCACGATCAGGCATCTCATCACGATGAGCTCCGGCAAGGACCCGAGCCTGCTCAACGACAAATCGAAATGCGACTGGATCGAATATTTCTTCAAGTGCCCGTGGTACGCGGAGCCCGGCGAGAAATATAAATACATCAGCGAAAACATCTATATGCTCTGCGCCATCCTCACGAGAGTGACGGGCATGAGCGTGAGAGATTATTTACAGCCGAGGCTCTTTGAGCCGCTCGGCATCGACTACCCCTTCTGGGAGACGGACGCCAACGGCATCGAAGCGGGCGGCTGGGGCTTATACGTGAAGACCGAGGACGTGGCGAAGCTCATGCTCTGCTATCAGCACGACGGCAAATTCCGCAATAAGCAGGTGATCCCCGCCGAATTCGCCAAGGCGGCGCACGAGGCGCAGACCGACAATTCCGCCAACTGCTACGCCGATTCCAACAACGGCTACGGCTACTGCCTGTGGATCTGCGGGCTGCCGAACACCTACCGGTGCGACGGTATGTTCTCGCAGTTCGGCATCGTTTTCGAGGACTACGACGCGCTGTTCGTGATGACCTCGGCGATCCCGCCCGAGCAGGAAGCGAGAGATTTTCTGTGGCGTTTCATCCCCGCCATGTTCCTCGATGAAACGAAGGACAACGGCGACACCTCCGTGCCCGGCCTCAAGGAACGCCTCCAAAACGCCGTACTGGAAACGCCCTGCGAGAAGAGCGCCGTAAGTCCCCTGCAAGCGAAGATCGACGGCAAAACCATCCGCTTCAACAAAAAGATATTCTTAAACCTCATCGGCTTCCCGATGAGCATGCTGCCCCTTGCCGTCACCTATATGACGACCGATAAGGCGGGCAACATCGACAACGTGAAATTCACCTTCGGCGACGGCACGCTCGACATGTACTGGACGGAGGGCGACGAATCCAATACCGTGACGGCGGGGCTGGACGGCCGCTTCGTTTACGGCGAAATGCGTTTAGGCGGCATCGACTACAAGGTGTGCTGCACCGCGAAGTGGAAAGCGGACGATACGCTGTTCGTGCAGGTGCGCCCCATCGAGACCATCGGCAAACGGATGCTCGACTTCACGTTCAAAAACAACGGCAGGGTAAACATGAAGCCTTCGAGCTCCCCCTCCATTCTTGAGATCGGCCGTTCGCTCGTGCTCGGGCTCGGCGATCTGACGAGCTCTCAGCTCATCATCGGCGCGGCGGGCAAAGCGATAAAGCTCCTGCCCCCGATTCTCGAACCGACGCACAGAGGAAAGATGAAGTAAATAAGTTTTAAGTTTTAAGTGTTAAGTATTCAGAAGAAAAGAGGCGGCAAAACACCCATGGACAACGAGAAAAAGGTCAGTGAAGGAAAGCTTCTCTACGACCCCATGTTCGCAAACAAGCCGGAGCTCGACTGGACGGACAGCGTAAAGGGCGGCATCTTCGGCAAAGCGGCGGTGAAGAAAACGCTTTTCATCATCATATTGCTCATCGCCATCGCAGGCTCCCTGTTCTTCAGCTTTTCAAGTCTGAGCAAGGACCGCTACGAATTCTCCCCGCTGGACGACGGCACGTATAAGCTCGACGCGTTCCACGGTCAGAAGACCGACACGGTATTGCAGATCGACTTCGTACGCGCCGAGGACGGCACACCGGACGAGACCAAGCCCGTAAGCGTTATAAGAGAATACACCGTCACGGGCAACGACACCCTGCAATTCATTTTCATCGGCAAGGACGTTGCCGAGATCGAACCCACCGCGTTTTATTACTGCACCGCGCTCAACGCCGTGTACGTGGACGACGGAAACGAACACTTCGCGGATATCGACGGCATCCTTTACAAAAAGGAAAACGGCGAGCTTACCGAAGCGGTGCTTTGTCCGCAGCGGTATTCCCGTTTCGCCCTCGCCGTATCCACCGGCGTAAAAGTACCGGAAACTCCGGAGGAAGCGCTCGCCCTGAGCGAGACTTTCAAGGACGAGGAATACGTAAAGAAGCTCGACGATATGCTGAACGAAGAAAGCACCACGGCGGGCAAGACCGTGGAGCTCCCCGAAACGGTCGTGAAGATCCGTCAGCTCTGCTTTGCCTACTGCGATAAAATGACGGCGATCACGCTGCCCGCGGGGCTCAGAGAGATCGGAGCCATGGCGTTTTTCAACTGCACCTGCTATGCGGATCCCGTGCTTCCGGACGGATTGGAGATCATCGGGCAGGACGCGTTCAGCAAATGCGACGCTTTCTCCTATCTGTATATCCCGGCAAGCGTGAAGGAGATCGGGCATCACGCCTTCTGGAAATGCCCGAACATCGAAAAGATCTACATGGAGGCTTCTTCTCTCGACGGCATGAAGCTCGGACAGAACTGGAAGCCGCAGTACCGCAAAACGATCATGCGCAACCGCGAGGTCGTATTCGGAGCCGAAAGGGGGATGAAATAAATGAGCAAGGCAGCGGACTTTTTCGCCGACGTCAAGGCACACTGGAGCACTCCGGACACCGAAAAAGGCAAATACGTTTCCTATAAGGAATACGCGCAGATCTTCGGCGGCGTGGCGTTCAACTACGGCGCGCAGTCGGCTCTCGAAAGCAAGTACGTGGGCTTCGCCTCCTCGTGCTTCCTCATCATGTACCACTACAATCTCCCCTATCTCGCCTTCTCGGTCATCAGCCTGATCGGTCTTCCCATGAGCTATCTGTGGAACATCATGGGCTGGATCATCAACGATAACTTAGGCTACCTCGGCAAGAAACGCGAGCGCCGCTTCATATCCATCTACGGCGCGGTCATGCTCATCGGCTTAGCGCTCATCATCTTCGACGTTTCTTCCCTCTTCTCCCCCGATTCCGCTCTCATCACGTGGATGAACAGTCTTTCGGGAATCACCGCCAAGAGCTTTTTCAAAATCTTCGGTATACAGCTCTTCGTGAACAGCTTCAGCGGCGTGAGAGGCATTTTCTGGCGCAAAAAGCTCATTCCGAAATACGGACGCTTCAAATACACCCTCTATTCCGACGTCATCCAGAAGTGCATCCTCATGTTCGCGCTCGGCTGGCTCCCCATCTACAACATCCCGGACACCGATACGCGCGTATGGACGGCGTATCTGCTCTTCTCGCTCTTCGGCACCTACGATTTCTCGCGCAAGATAGAAAGCTGCTGCGACCTCATCAGCCCGAACTCCGCGGAGCGTATTTGGATCCGTACCTATCCCGTCAAGCTCAGCCACCTGCTCAAGAACATTTTCGACGCCATCATCCCCGTATGCGCGGCGGCCACGTTCATCGGCGGCTTCGAGAGCATCAAATTCTACAAATTCGTACTGCCGCTCGTGTTCATCCCCACGGCGCTCGCTACCCTCTTCTTCGCCAACCGCATCACCGAACGCATCCCGCAGCCTCCGATCGAGAAAAAGCAGGAGATCCCGTTCTGGTACGGCGTGAAGGAGGTCATGCACAACAAGTACCTCTGGATCAACACCATCACCGGCCTCATCGACTCCATGGGCAACGGTATGCTCGATATCGCCACGCTCATTTTCCTGTACACACTGCGCTTGGACGGCCTCGAATACGGCCTTATCACAACGCTTTATTCCTTCCGCGGCACGATACCCACCTTCTTCGCGCCGTATTTCATCAAGCGCTTCCCGTATAAGAAGCTCAAAATTTTTGAGATCGGCATGAGCGGTCTGCAAAGACTACTGTGGATACTCTGCCTGCTGTTCCTCGGCAGCAACATGAAGCTCTGCGGCTGGATGATGTTCATCGCCGTATTCTGCTGCGCGTTCGTTTCCACGCCTTCCTCCATCGCGAGCAGCGATATGAATATCCGTCTGGGCGACTATCAGATGTACCGTTCGGGCGAACGTCTCTCGTCCTTCCAGGGCGTATACGGCTGGTTCACGGGCCCGATCACCACGCTCGTGGGGCTCATCATCCCGCTGCTTCTCTTACGCAACGGCTTCAACAACCGCTACGATATCCTTTTCCTCGACTCGGCAAGAAACGGTATCCTCATCATACCGCTCGTCATCGACCTCATCGGCTTCATTTTCATGACGATCCCGCCGCTGTTCTGGGACTACAATATCGACCAGCATGAGTACGTTATGAAGGTGCTCATCCAGCGCTCGAAGCTCGCCGAAGAGGGCTATATCCCCGCCACCTACGAGGGCGGCCTCGATTACGAGGAGCCCGTTGGGCTCAAGGACGCCATCCCCGTCAACGCGGGCGAGATACTCAAACGTCTCGAAGCCGAAAAAGCCGCCGAAGCAGAGCTGACCGAACCGGCAGACGCGACGGAATAAACGATACAAAGGCACGCCGATCTTTCGGCGTGTTTTTTTGTTTGCAATAACTGGCAAAACAAAAGACACGCAGAAACCTGCGTGCCTCGTTGTCCGATATGATCCTGAGTCCGGACTCAGTATATTTTCTCTATCGTTTCCGTTTCGCCCATATCCCACGCGAGGGAGGAAAGAATGTATTTATCCCGGATATCGCGGGTAACGCGGAAGGTAAACGCCGTTTCCTCCTCGGGCAGACCGATCTCGGAAGCGGAGGACGGCGCGCCGATGGTGTCGAGCAGAGCCTTCATACTTTCGGCGGCGGGCAGCTCCTCCTCGATCACGCT
>JAZLHN010000120.1:0-2184 GCA_045616815.1 Acutalibacteraceae bacterium | reverse complement strand
CCCGTCGGCTTCATCGACTGCGCGAGACGGGATTTCTATCAGTCTTTCCCTTGGCTTCCGGACGTTGTCAAGGCGGACGATATCGTCGTCACCACGCCGGTCACCTTCGGCGATCCGCACGTCGCGGAAGCACTGATACGGCGTGCCGCAAGGTTTGCGGAAGAGGAAGGAAAAAAAGCGTGGGCGTACCTGCGGCGTCATGACGATACGGATGAGGAATGGGACGCGCTCATCGCCCTGTGCCGCGACGCGGGTCTTTCGGTCGCCGCGCAGGGGCGGCACGCTCCGACGCAGGTGATCGAATAAACGAGTTCGCAGCTTTTTTTCCTTGATTAAAAGCGGTCTTTCCGATACAATGGAGGTAAGAAGATGGTGATTCGGAATACGGAAAAAAGGAAGGTCATCAAAGAAGTCCGACTGTTCGGGGAATCGGACGGTCGTCCCGTCTTCCCGATCGAAAACAAGACGATAAACGCTGTCGTATGGCGGATCGTGCTGAAGCTGCGCGAATGGAGGTATTCCATGGGAAGGATCGACACGCTTGATGTCGTATTTTCCTCCGTCCTCCCGATCGGAGTCTCCGACTACAGTCACGACACCGGAAAATTTCATATCGGCGTTTCCGAAAAAGACCTTTGCTCTCTTACGGAAGGGAATCATACCGGGTTCCTGTTCACTGCTCTGGAAAAGGTCTTTCTGAAAATGTTCTGTGTATCGGAATATCTGTTCCCGGCGGGATTCGTGGTGGGCAGAACGCTGGAAGACGCCCGCGCGGGAGAGGAAATGTGCGCGTGCTGGCTGGACGACAGCACTGATGAAAAGGATGCCGCCTTATACGTCCGGGTCCTTGACGATTGCAGATTTGCGCCTCTGCTCTGCATCGCAAATATGGACGGAAGCGGCGAGAAACGGTGGGAACTGCCGGAGGTGCCCGATCTTTCCTCTCTCGGCAGGCTGAAAATCGGCGAAGGAAAAGTAACGGTCGAAACCGAAAACGGAGAGGTATCTGCGTCGTTTGACGTATAAGGAACGGACGTAATACGGAACAGATAAAAAACATGAAAATGCAGGCAGACGGAGAAATGAACGTCCGCTTGATGTTTGCCGCCTCTGCGCTGGGAATGCTTGATCTGATCGAAAAAGGGGAAATTACCGTTTCCGATGCCTCCATGACGTTTTTCCTGCCGATCATGATGAGAAGCGAAGAAAAATCAATGATCCATCTGATCTGTTCCATGGCAGAGGAGCTTGAAACGTACCCTCCGGCACGGCGGCGCGAGGCGGCGGAAAAGATCCGGGCGCTGTGTTATGAACTGACGGCAGATTACAGCAGAGAAGACACTTTGAAAAAAGAGGAAAAAATTTCTTTTGACTTTTATCACGGAGATACAGAAGAGTGACAAACGAAGAATTTGAAAACCTGATCGTATCAGATATCATCACACAATATCCCGAATATGCGGACTGCCTCGAAAAGCAGTACCGCAGTGCGAAGGTGATCAAAAGAGAAAACACGGGACGCGGTTTTTTCACCGATTATGAAATAGCCGAAAAGAGCTGTCGGATCGACGGCTCACCCGATCTGATCCTCGGAAAACGTCAATGGAATCTGAACGGGCTGAAATACGGCAGCGATTACATTCTGTGGGTCAAAGAGGGGCTGATTACCTGTCTGGAAGGCTTTTGCTACGGGGAGGAACAGTGGCCTGACGAGATCACGGACGTTGAGATCATCGGGGAGGGGAAATGAAATGTTTCAGGTTCAGTACCGATACCATCCCGCCGTGTGCGTCGGGAACCGGATTCGCCTTTCCGCGGATGCGCTGATCACGTTGGACCGGGATGAAAACTATTGGCCGACAACGCCGGAATGCTTCGATACGCTGGCGCTTGAACGTTTCGGGCTGGATCGCCTTGAAAAGTATTTTCTGTTTCATAAGGTCGTTCCCGATCCGTACTGCACCCGTGTCTATGAATTCAAACTAAGAAAGAGATTCCCGGAACTCAGAAAATATGAGTCGGCAGGAAGAACCGTTTTCTACTTTCTGACCGAAGCGGCAAAATGGAAAAAAGAAATATCAAACGCCGCTTTGTATCTTCCGGACGGTGATCCCGTTCGGATCCAACGGATTTACGAGATTCTCGCGGAAAAAAACTGTAATTTTGAGAATCCCGGCGAAGAGT
>JAZLHN010000119.1:0-2828 GCA_045616815.1 Acutalibacteraceae bacterium | reverse complement strand
GTACTTAGAAACCGCGCGGGAATTTGTCGTATAGGCATAACCACAAGCAAAAAGATCGGCAACGCCGTAGAGCGCAACCGAGCCCGCAGAGTAATCCGGGCGGCAGCAGAGATGTTGCCCGACATCACATGCGGATGTGACATCGTGTTCGTTGCACGAACCAGGACCATACGTAAAAAAAGTACCGAGATAAGCGCTGTGATGAAAAAACAACTTATTTCGGCGGGCGTGATACAAAATGAAGGATGAACAAAAGCTTTCTTTACGGATGATATCGTTTTATCAGCGAAAAATTTCTCCTCTCTTCCCCGCTCGCTGCCGGTATTATCCCACGTGCTCGCAGTATACTTTCGAAGCGATCGAAAGATACGGCGTTTTTATCGGCACGGTCCTCGGAATTTTACGATTGCTCCGATGCAATCAGCTTTTTCCCGGAGGGTTCGATCCCGTTCCGGAATTCAAGAAGATAGACTACAAACGCAAAAAAGAACGTTAAGTGACCCGGAGGTTATTCATGACTGCATTCAGAGACATACTGGCAATACCGTTCGGCTGGGCGCTCGGCGCCTTGTACGATCTGAGCGGAAATTATCTTCTCGCTCTCGTCGTGATCACCGTCGTGCTCAGACTTATCTTATTACCTTCGTCGATCAAGCAGCAGAAGAACTCCGCGAAGCAGATGAGACTCCAGGCCAAGGTAAACAAGATCCGTCAGAAATACGCCGGTCAGGACAGACAGGCGCAGATGAAGATCTCGGAGGAAACGCAGGAGCTGTACAGACGCGAGGGCTACAATCCCACCACGTCCGGTTGTCTCCCCCTTCTTTTACAGCTCGTCGTCATGATGGGTCTTTACGGCGCCATTTACGAGCCGCTCACCAAGGTGCTCCATATATCCGACACCGTACTGGAGGCTCTTACCGGCGCTTATCTCACCGTTACCGGTCAGGCGGAAGTATCCGCGCAGGAGGCCTATCGTATAGAGCTTCACATCCTCAATAAATTTGACGAGATGGTCCCTCTTCTTGACAAGAACGTCGTCACCGACGACATTATCGAAAAACTCCGCAATTTCGTCGGAAACTTCACCGTTTTCGGCATCGACCTGACCGCCATTCCCAAAGAGGTCATCGCGGTCAGCAAAGTTCTGCTTCTGATACCGATCCTTGCGGGCGTATCCGCACTGCTTACGTCGGTCTACACATATCTCAAGCAGAGAAAAACAAATCCCGAAATGGCAAACAATCCGATGATGGGATGCATGTCCTTCTCATCTCCCCTCATTTCGGTCTTCTTTGCCTACACACTTCCCGCCGGTATCGGCTTGTACTGGATAATCTCCAACATTCTTTCCTTTATCCAGATCATCGCGCTTGCGATATTCATCAAGCCCGCCGATGTGATCGCCGATCAGATGATCGACGAGACCGTAAAGAGACGCTCCCGTGAACAGAGTATAAAGACGACAAAAGCTCTCATAGCCGCGCAGGAAGAAAAAAATAACGAATAAAAATAGCTTGACGTCCGTTTTTCGTAAAGAAAAGCGGACAAAGAAAGGAAAGCTGAAATGATAATTGAAAAAATCGGCGAAGGCACGTCCTTCGAGGCAGCCGTAGAAGACGCTAAGTTAAAGCTCATGGCTCCCGAAGATGCCGAACTGCATTTTGAAACCATCCGCGAAGCGAAGAAAAAGCTTTTCGGACTGAAGATCGAACCCGCTCAGGTCAAGGTATGGTACGAAGCACCGGATCCCAAGCCCGAGAAAAAGATCGAAAAGCCCGCTGCAAAGCCGGAAGTAAAAGCGGAAAAGCCCGCTGAGAAAAAGAACACCGAAAAGAAGCCCGTCGAGAAGAAGGCGGAAAATAAAGTTTCCGAGAAAAAAGCGGAAGCACCCAAGGTAAAAGAAGCACCCAAGGCAAAAGAAGCCCCCAAGGCAGAACCTGCTCCCGTAAAAGAGCAATCAAAGACCCTTATTCCCACCGATGACAACGACGCGACCGTAAAATATCTCCGTATGCTCGTAGAAGGCATGGGAATCGAAAACAGCACGATCACGCTTGAAAAATACGACGACTCCGATGAATACGTTTACACCATCGACTGCGGCGACGCCGACGGCGCCTTGATCGGCAGAAGAGGCGAAACCCTCGACGCTATCCAGTACCTTCTCCGTCTTTCCATCAACAAAGGTCTTGACGAGGATAAACACCGCAAGGTAAGCGTAAACGTAGGCAACTACAGAGAAAAGAGAAACGATAATCTCAGAGCTCTCGCCGCGAAGAGCGCCCGTCAGGTACTCAAATACGGCAGAAACGTAGCGCTCGAACCCATGAATCCCTATGAGCGCAGGATCATCCACACCGCGATCCAGGGTATCGAAGGCGTTACCTCGCACTCCGTAGGCAGCGATTCCAACCGGAAAGTCATTATCTCCCTCGAAGAAGGCGTTGAGCCCACCAATCCTTCGCGCGGCGGCTACAACAATAACCGCGGCGGCAGAAGAGACGGCGGCAGAGGCGGACGCGGCGGCAGAGGCGGCTATCAGAAGAAAGAAGCCTACAAGCCCGCCGTTACGAGAGAACCCCGCAAGGACGCGGCCGGTTCGCTCTACGGAAAAATAGAGATCCCCGCAAAGAAAGAAGAAGAATAATTTTTCAGGAACTCCTCCGCAGAAGCTTGCGAAGGAGTTCTTTTTTTTGTCCTTACAATAAAGACGACAAATTGCAGGTCAGCCGCGGAGGCTGTCGCGGGAGCGTACGAAACATTTCTAACACAACGCCTCCCCTTTTAGGGGAGGAGGGCCGCGCGTGAGCGTGGCGGTGAGGTTC
>JAZLHN010000118.1:0-15871 GCA_045616815.1 Acutalibacteraceae bacterium | reverse complement strand
GTTTGTCCGTAGTATAAAACACAATAAATAATTGTTTTTTTGTATCCAAGTTGTTTTAAGGGGTGTTTTCAGGCTTTTGCTTTTGAAAAATCCCTTATTTTGTTTGGTTTTATACGATCTTCGCTTTTTTTACATCCCCTTGTGTTAGTATGTGCCGCGTCCGTTCGCGCTTCAAACAAAAATTTGTCTTTCTATTGATTTAATTCCGAATTATATTTCGTTTCCCGCGAACTGCGTCATATACAGCTCGTAATACTTGCCCTGTTTTTTCAGCAGCTCTTCGTGGTTGCCGGTCTCGATGATGCGTCCTTTATCCATAACGACGATCAGATCGGCGTCGCGGATGGTGGAAAGGCGGTGAGCGATGATAAGGCTCGTTCTGTCCTTCATCAGCGCCGCCATGGCGTCCTGGATACGCTTTTCGGTGCGGGTATCCACGCTCGAGGTCGCTTCGTCGAGGATCAGTATTTTCGGCTCGGAGAGGAAGGCTCTGCCGATGGCGAGCAGCTGACGCTGTCCCTGCGAAAGATTCTGCCCCGATTCGGTGAGCATCGTGTCGTAGCCGTCCGGCATCTGCCGTATCATACGGTCGCAGTTGCTCATTTTGGCCGCTTCTTCCATTTTTTCGTCACTTGCGTCCTGCGAGGCGTATTTGAGATTGGCGCGCACGGTATCGGAGAAAAGAACGGTATCCTGCAGAACGATACCGATATTGTCGCGCAGTACGCTGCAGTCGATATCTTTTATATTCACGCCGTCCACGTAGATGCCGCCCGCATCCACGTCGTAAAAACGCATGAGCAGATTGACGACGGTCGTTTTGCCGCTGCCTGTGGCGCCGACGAGCGCGACCTTATGGCCCGCGTATACGTCGAGGGAGAAATCGGTGAGCACCTGCTTGCCCGGTACGTAAGAGAAATCGACGTTCCGGAAGGAGACGACGCCCTTCACGTCTTCCATGCCGTGTTCTCCGCTCTTATCCTCTTCTTTTTCGTCCATGATGCCGAACACGCGTTCCGCGCCCGCGATGGCGGTCTGTATCTGTCCGTAAAGCTGGGCGATCTCGTTGATGGGACGGCCGAACTGCTTGGCGTAGATGATGAACGCGGAAATGATGCCGATGGAGATATAGCCTTTCAGCGCGAAAAAGCCGCCGAAAGCCGCGATAATGACAAAACCGATATTGTTCACAAGATTCATGATCGGCCCCATGGAACCGCCCAATATCTCGGCTTTGATACCCGTTTTCGTCAGTTCGTCGGAGGTCTTTTCAAAATCCTCGATGACCTTTTCCTGACGGTTGTAGGCGACCACCGTCTTATAACCGACGGCGTTTTCCTCCACGTGTCCGTTGAGCGCCCCTAAGAGCACCTGCCGCTTTACGAAAAACTTACGCATCGCGGCGGAAAGATATTTGGTGACGATCACGGTAAGAATCACCGTAATGCATGAAAGGAGCGCCAAGGCGGGCGAACAGTAAATCATCATGCCCACGGTACCGAGTACCGTAAGCACGCCGGACACCATGGAGCTCAGCGACTGCGAAACGGTGTTGGAAATATTCTCCACGTCGTTGGTCATGCGGCTCATGATGTCGCCGTGCGGATGATTATCTATGTATCGGATCGGAAGATTGACGATCTTGTCGAAGAGGTCTTCCCGCATCTTTTTCACGATGCGCTGGCTGAGTCTCGCGCTCAGCTGTCCCTGCACGAGGTGGCACAGACTGAAAAGCATATACGACGAAAGCATGATGATAAGGTTTCGCGGCAGCTCGTCGAAACGGTGTTCGGTGATGCTGTCGATCGCCATACTCTGGAGATAGGGCGCCGTGACGGAACAGACAACGGACAGCACGACGAAGCTCAGGAGAGCGGCGAGCATGACCTTTTCATCGGTGAAATATTTCAGCAGGCGTTTGAGCGTTTCGCCGCCGTTTTTCGGTTTTTCCACCGGCGCGGCAAAGCGCCCGGGACCGCCGCCCCTGCCGTTCGGACGGAAATTGACGGGAGGAGGAGTTCTGTTATCCGGCATCGGAAACTCCTCCCTTCAACTGTGAATTATAGATATCGCGGTATTCGGCGCAGGTTTCCATCAGTTTTTCGTGCGTGTCGCACGCAAGGATCCCGCCGCCGTCGAGCACGGCGATCCTGTCCGCGTTTTTCACGGAAGCGATCCTTTGGGCAATGATGATCTTCGTTACGCCCGCACACTCATTGTTCAGCGCCTCGTAAAGACGCGCCTCGGTTTTCAGATCCAGCGCGCTCGTGGAATCGTCGAATATCATGATCTCGGCTTTTTTCAGCACAGCGCGGGAAATGGCGATGCGCTGCTTGTGTCCGCCCGAAAGGCTCATGCCTTTTTCGGCGACCATGGTCTCATACCCTTCGGGCTGGGAGGTAATGAAATCATCCGCCTGCGCGATGACGCCGGCATACTTTATCTCCTCGTCGGTCGCGTTCGCAGCGCCCCACATGATATTTTCCTTTATCGTTTCGCTGAAAAGCTCGCTCTTCTGCAAGGCGACGGCGATCTTGTCCCGAAGCGCGGAAAGCTTATAGTCTTTTACGTTCACGCCGTCCACGAGTACCTCACCGGAGGTGGCATCGTAAAAGCGCGGGATGAGATTGACGAGCGTGGTCTTTCCGCAGCCCGTGGCGCCGAGGATACCGAGCGTTTCACCGGGATTTATTTTTAAATTGATCCCCGCAAGAACGGTCTCTCCGCCGCCGCACGGATAAGAGAAGGAGACGTTACGGAATTCCACGCTTCCTGTTTCCTGTGTTTCTCCGTCGAAATCACCGTCCGCGATGGCGGGCACACATTCGATGACCTCGTTCAGACGCTTTGCGGAGGCCGCGCCGCGGGAGATATTCTGGAATACCATCGCCATCATCATGATGCCGTTGAGGATCTGCGAAACGTAAGTGATCGCCGCCATGATGCTGCCGGGGGTAACGACGCCCGCCTGTACCTTGACGGAGCCGACGTAAATGACGGCAACGACGGCGATATTCAATACGATATTCATAAGGGGAGAAAGATAAGACAACAGAAGGAGCACTTTCAGCTGGGTGCCGACCAGTTCGCCGTTCGCCTTCGAGAAACGCGTCTTTTCGTGCTCTTCCTTGACGAACGCTTTCACGACGCGCGCGCCAGCCACGTTTTCCTGCATGACGCCGTTTACTTTATCGAGCTTCATTTGCAGAACGCCGTAAATGGGATTCGCCTTCCCGATGAAAAAAACGACAAGGAATGCAATGAACGGCAGAGCGCATGCAACAACAATGCCGAAGCTCAGATCAAGCTTCAGCATGCAAATGATACCTCCGATGAAAAACATGATGTTCCGCACAAAGCCGCGGATACACATACCCACCATGTTCTGCACCTGCGTTACGTCGTTTGTCACACGGGTCACGAGAGAACCGGTGGAAAATTTATCGGTCTGTTCAAAGGAAAGCGACATCATATTCTTGAAACAAGCCTTGCGGACGTCGTTCCCGAAATTCTGGCTGCACATATTCGCAAATACACCCGAAAGGATACCGAAGCAGCTTCCCACCAGGATGCAGCCGAGCATTTTCAGCCCGGTTGTGATGATCATATGCAGATCACTCACGCCACCGTTGGAAAGTCCCAGCACGCCCTCGTCCACAATAGCACTCATGAGACGCGGCTGCATGAGATCCATCAGTACCTCGCCGCACATGGATACGGGTGCAAGCAACGCAAGATACCAGTATTTTTTCAGATATTTCCACATCCCGTTATCACCTCAAAAATACAGCTCAACGTATTTTACGGAAATTACAAAGGATACGCACCTGCGCAGCTTTTGTATGAAAAACGCGAACTGTGAACGTCTGAATGCCGGCTGCGAAAATGCTTCTCAGCAAACGGCTTTGCCTCTGATCTTGAAGATGATAAGGTCGATGAGGGCGAAAATACGAAGAGAAAGGATCTTGTGTACCAGATCTTTCACCATCGCTTTCGCGGAGGTGTCGGGCTCATAGGTGAGGGGAGCCGTGCCGTTATCGATCACGAGTGCCTGTGAAAGGGTGATGCCGCCTTCACCGAAGAGCTCGCAGCGGATGTAAAGGAAATCCTCCGCACCGTCGATGGCGTCGAGGTCGAGCACGTAGGTCGTTTCGTTCTCGCTCTGCTCGGCGGGAGCGGAAGCGATCACGCTGCCGTTGGCGATCCACTGGATGGTATTGCAGTTCTTCACCTTGACGGTGACGGTGTGTCCGTCCACGGTCAGCTGTGTGAACGTCGGATAGGGGATGTCGGTGTACTTTGCGTCCAGATCGGCGTCGGGACCGATCACGTCGTTGGCTCTGAGCCTTCTCGTCACGCAGAAGAACGCGCCGTTCTCCATCGTCTTCTTGATGTTTTCCTCGTTGTTTTCCTCCATCATGAATACGCAATAGGAGCAATCCACGTGGCCGCAGTTGTGCGCGTCGTTGTTGGAGTAGCCGATAACGGTCTTGCCGTAGGGCAGACATTCCATGAGCAGGTTATCCCACAGGATACGGTCGTAGGGGGTCACGCCGTTGTTCTCGTTGAAGACCTCCATGCCGTAGCAGGAGTCGTATTTGAGGATGATATCCGCGAAATAATGTACGTTTTCGGGATCGGATACGGCGGCGATGTTGTTCTGTGAACGGAGCCAGTCGCCGGGATGGTTGATGAAGGAGATACCGCCCGCTTCGTCGGCAAGCTTCACCGCGCCCTCATGGTCGTTTTCAAAACCGAGGTAGTTATCGCCCGCGTGGGGAGGCAGGAACATACCGTTGACGTGGCATTTCGTGATGGTGAGAGCGTTCAGCTCGTTGCCGCCGGTCACGCATACCATACCGGTGCCTCTGGGAGCGCCGTCTACGGGATAGGTGCCGGAGGTGATACCCGCGAATTCCTCGTCGGTGAGCTTGGTGGTCTTGTTGCCCGCGATGTACTGATACAGATACAGGGGCAGATGCGTGGGCTCTTCGTTCCATGCTTTTCCGGTCACGCCGTGGTCGGTCATGGCGAGAAAATCGAAGCCCTGCTTATAGTGCTCAAGGATCATTTCGTTGTAGTCCCAGTCGGCGTCGCTGACGGTGGAGTGCGTATGCAGATTGCCTTTGTAGGCGCCCCACGCGTTGTCGCCGCTCCATACTACGTCCTCGTATGGGGAGTTTATCACGTAGTCGCCCGCCGCGAATGCGGGTACCGCCATGACGGAAAGAATGAGCAGTGCAGAGAGAAGGATGCTGATCGCTTTTTTCATGATGCTTTCTCCTTGTATTTTTTTTATATTAAAATTCATTATAACAAGTGAAAAATAAAATTACAAGCCCGCAAATGTTATATTTCTTCAAGCAGCAGCATTTCGTATGGTTTTAATTCCGTTTTTCCCTCGTATGTTTTTTCGGTGAGGATATCCTTCATGGGTTTTGCCAGCGTATACGCGCCGCCCTTGTTTTTATATTCGGCGAGGATAAGGCCTTTCGTGTCTTTGCCCTGCCTCGGTACGGCGGCGACGCCGCCGGAAATTTCGGGAAGATCGATGCCCGCGTCGGCGAGCGTGATGCCGATGAGCTTTTCCATATCCTTTGCCGAGGGGAGGGTCCCGAGCACGATCACTTCCCCCTTGCCGACCTTCACGCGGAAGACGACCGATTTACCGATCACGGAAGAGTGCCCGCCGTTGACCGTGACGAGACTTTCGGCTTCTCCGGAAAGGGTATAGAGTTCATGCCAGCGTTCACCCTTGAATTCCTCTCCGTCGCTCCACACGGAATTTACGTATACCGAGGAATCCGGGATCGAATAGGTGAGCTCACAGCCCGTAAGGCGTTCGAGCATCCCCGTGTCCGCGTTCCTGTAGTGCGCGCCGATGGAATTGCGGATGTCGGTCATGGGGCCCGCGACCCACACGCCGCCGTTTTTCACCCATTGCTCGATGCGCTCCGGCAGATCGCCGTCCTCTAAGCTCATCATGAGCGGGGAAAACAGCACCTTGTAGCCCGCGAGGTCTTTTTTCGTGCCGATGACATCCGGGCGCAGTCCCGCGCGGGTGAGGGGAGCGTGGAAATCGTTTTTCAGCCTTTCGGCGTAACCGAAACCGTTCACGACGTGCTGCGTTTCAAACAGATTCCAGTTCATTGACGTGAAATGCAGGGCGATCTCCGTTTTTACGGTCGTGTTCGTAATGAAATCGGAGGCTTTTTCAAATTCCTCCGCCGTTCTCTGCACCTCGCCGAAAATATGGAAGGGCTTACCGGACGGATACAGAACGGCTCCGTGCAGGAGCTCGTGCCCCGCCCAATGCTGCCGCCACAGCCAGTACATATTGCCCTCGCCGCCGAGCGCGACGGGCAACCAGGAATTGACGCGGCAAAAGCCCTCGGGCTTCATGACCTGCCCTATGTCAGTCGAGCCGTTCCACGAGGTCGCCGTTTCGGTGTTCCAGAACGGCGCTTTTTTCAGCGTTCTTAAATAATCGAACCAGAAAAGCGTGTCGCCGAGATTATCCACGTCGTTGTAGTGGTTGAACATCACGATATCGAGCTTTTCGGTCGTCTTTTCGTAATCGAGCCCGTTCACCGGCATCATATCGGTGCCGATGGGCGCTTTGACGTATTTACGCAGGATGTCCGTCTGACGGTGTACGAACGCGATATGCGATTCCTGATGGAAAACGAGCCATTCGTATTTGATATGCGGATTGTGCCACGCGTTGACGGCGGCGGGAATATCGTCGAACGAATCGTAGGCCTGACTGAACAGATTCAGATCCCAGCGGCGGTCAAGCTCTTCGACCGTTCCGTATTTCTTTTCGAGATAGCGGTGAAAACCGTTTTTGCAGTATTCGCAGCAGCAGCCGTCACCCCATTGATAGATCTCGTTGTCGATCTGCCAGCCGATGATATTCTCATCGTCCCCGAATTCCTTCGCCATCGCCTCTACGATCTTATCGGAGGCCTCTAAATACGCCGGCACGTTCGAGCAGCAGTGTCTTCTGCCGCCGTGGCTCGTCCTTATGTTGTCTGCATCGAGCACCGCCGCTTCGGGATGCTCTTTTAAAAGCCATATCGGCGGCGTCGCCGTGGGCGTGCCCATCACGGTCTTGATGCCGTTCTTCCCCAGCTCGTCTACGACGTGATGCAGCCAGCCGAAATCGAACCGACCCTTTTCCGGTTCCATCTTACGCCACGCGAATTCGCCGATGCGCGCGACCTTCAGCCCTGCTTCTTTCATTTTCGCTATGTCGAACGGTATGTCGCTTTCGTCCCAGTCTTCGGGATAGTACGCCGCGCCTAAAAACGGTGTGTTCATTTCTCTTCCTCCTTTTATCTTGCTTCCAGCAGCTTCTTTACGAGCGCGTGTTCGTCTGCTTCCACGCCGCAGCAGAAAAACGGCGTTCCGTGCACTTTGTCGAGTACCTTGAAATAGTCGTCTGCCGAGCCGCACAGCCAGTAGCTTTTTCCGGCGTTTACGATCTTTTCGTAAACCTCCGGCCACTCCGGCGCTGGAGGCTGTTCCGCTCCGGGCATCCATTGTACGGCCCGTACCCCGGGGATCGCGAGCACGTCGTCGAGGTGCTTCAGTTCTCCTCTGCCGTCGAGATGGTAGATCGTATGATCCAGTATTTCCGCGTCGCGCCGGAGCGTGGGCAGTGCGAATTCGCGGAACATCGGATTGCTTATCATATAGCAGAAGTCACATTGAACGATATATCCCGGTCTGCTGCCGAGAATGCCCGACCAGTCGGTAAAAGCCTCCTGGGGAGCGAGGACGGACGCAAAATCGGCGTATGCTTCGCGCCACGCCTTTTCCACGTCGCCGATGAGACGAAGTACCTCTTCGGGATCGTCGTAAAGGTCGGTCAGCAGGTTTTCTGTACCGCGCAGAGATGCCGCAACGTCCATCACGCCGCCGAGGTCTGGAAAGCCCATGACCACCGCGCCTTTCCAGTATTCGAGTCCCGCGTAATAGACGTCCTTTATGCGCTTTGCCCACACGTTTTCCGGATCATAATGCGGATGGATATCCTTCAGCTCCGTTTTTTCGCCGGGGTAAAACCATACCGCGCCGGACGAATTATCGAGCCGTCCGCCGCACATGGCGGCCAGCACGCCCGGTCCGTAATATCCGAAATTGATAAAGGGATAGCCATCCCCCTCGTATTTTTCGTCGCTTTTCCACGCATCCCACGCCTTGATGAGCTCCGTGGGCGGAATATCGAAGCGGTGGCACGTCGCCTGCGACGGAGGATCTGTCGCTGCCGTCCCTTTGGATTCGTAGGCGTGCACGCGCGTGATCGAGGTGAGCGGCCGTCCGAGCGTGCCGTCCCACCATTTGTCGTAGTTCGCCGCGGCCTGTCTTACGCCGTCCCTGTCAAAATGGATATGCATAGAGTCTCCCTGCTTCCGCGTTATTTTTCGATAAAATTATAGCATAACGGCAAAACGGATGACAACCGAATTTTTTTGCGCTTTTCACATTTATTTTATGTTGTGTTCTTGACAAAACGCCGCGTTTTTGGTAACATATGTTCTTGTACGTGTACGCAAAGCGTCATGTGCCGAATATAGGGAGATGTATCGAAGTGGTCATAACGGCCTCGACTCGAAATCGAGTAAGCCCTTAGCCGGGTCCGTGGGTTCGAATCCCACCATCTCCGCCAGATCAGGCAGTAGATTTTGATAGTAAGTCTGCTGCCTTTTTTTAATACGGAGGATGGAAAATGATATATACGCAGCAAACCAAGAAAGCCATGAAATTATGTTTTGAAGCTCATAAAGAGCAGACAGATAAAAGCGGACTGCCTTATGTCTTTCATCCGTTTCATCTTGCCGATCAGATGCCTGATGAGGATAGTACGGTTGCGGCACTATTGCATGATGTGGTTGAGGATACGCAGTACACTTTGAACGACCTGAAGGAGATTGGGTTCAGTGACAGCGTTATAGAGGCCATTGCATTGATGACACACGATAATTCCGTACCGTATTTAAGCTATATCTGGAAAATAAGAGAAAATCGTGTTGCACGCATGGTAAAGCAGGCGGATCTGCATCACAATAGTGATCTGAGCAGATTGGAAAGAGTAACGGATAAAGATACCGTACGCATGCTGAAGTATAAAATCGCAAGTGCAATTTTAGATGAGCATCCAAAAGAATATGATGGGACATATCGCGTCACAATGCCGCTGGATAATGAAAATCTCTACTTTCTGACTATGTTTTACAAAGAAAGCGGGGCGGAACGCTATTCATTAGATGCTGAATATGCCAATGACGTTCATTATATTTTTTCGGCGAAGGATTCCGAAAGAATAAAAAACCTGCTGCCGGACGCAGAGTCTCTGCCGGAGGCATTGAGCGAATACCTCAGAAAAAACGACGAAGAAAGTTTTGCGGAGCTTTTAAGGAGAAACAATATTCCTGTGCAGGGCTTTCATTTTTGAGGAAAATCTTTTCCGAGAAGCATTGGTCGGTAAAAGGGAAATGTCCGTCTGCGTGAACTCGGCAAATTTCTGTTCACTTCGATGCCCGGCGATCTTTCATTTTTTTTATTGACACCTGCGTTCTTTTTCGTGCTGGGCGGAATAAATAGAAAAAGAGGAGACGGTCTGAATGCAGATCGTCTCCCGTTTTTTTCAGCGGTACAGCTACACAATATGAATGCCGAATACCGATTTATATCGTTTCGGCCTTGATAGTGCTCGTGTTTCCCGAAACGCCGTTGGTCATGCCTCCGGTGAGCACGAGACGGTCGCCCTTGGAAAGCCCGAAGACCTCGGTAGCTTTGAGCTTTGCCATATAGAAAAGCACGTCGGTGGAGTCGTATTTTTCGCACAATGCGGGAGTCACGCCCCAGGAGAGCGCTAATTTTCTCCACGTGCGCTCGTTTGTGGTGAGTCCGAGAATATCCACGGGGCCGCGGAATCGGCTTACCATCCGCGCCGTTTTGCCCGAAAGCGAGCAGGCGGCGATGGCCTTGGCGCCGATGTCGATCGCCATGCCGCAGGTGGCGTGGGAAATGGCGTCCACGAGGCTGTTGATCTTGAATTCCGAGGAATAGAACATTTTTTTGTAGTCGATGTTGCTCTCGGCTTCCTCGGCGATCTTCGACATCGTTTCCACTGTGAGCACGGGATATTCGCCCGCGGCGGTCTCACCGGAAAGCATGATGGCGCTTGTGCCGTCGAATACGGCGTTGGCTACGTCCGAGATCTCCGCTCTGGTCGGACGGGGATTGTGCGTCATGGATTCGAGCATTTCGGTCGCGGTGATGACGCGCTCGCCGAGCATACGGCATTTGGTGATGAGCTTTTTCTGAATGCCGGGCAGCTCCTCGAAGGGGATCTCCACACCGAGATCGCCTCTGCCGATCATGATGCCTTCGCATTCGTCGCAGATCTCTTCTATGTTGTCCACGCCGGAGCGGTTTTCGATCTTCGCGATGACGTCGATGCCTTCTCCGCCGTTTGCCTTCAGAAACGTATTGATATCCACGAGGTCCTGACGGCAGGATACGAACGAACAGGCGAGGAAGTCCACGCCGTTCTGAATGCCGAAAAGAATGTCGCTTTTATCCTGTTCGCTCAGATATATTTGTTTTAATACTTTCCCGGGGAAGCTCATGCTCTTGCGGTTCGATAATTCGCCGCCGGCGATCACGTCGCAGAGAATATCGTTTCCGGAGATCTCACGGACTTCAAAGATCAGCAGACCGTTGTCGAGCAATATCCGGTCGCCTTTTTCGAGCTCTTCATTCAGCTTTTTGTAGCTGACGCTCACCTTTGTTTCGTCGCCTTCGATCTCCTCGGTCGTAAAGGTAAAGGTATCACCGGGCTCTAAATGGATCTTGCCGTTTTTGAATGTCTTGATCCTGTATTCGGGCCCTTTTGTGTCAAGCAGGATGGCAATCGGCAGGTTGAGCTTTGTTCTTACTTTCTTGATCAGTTCGATTTTTTCAAGATGGTCTTCATGGGTGCCGTGGGAAAAGTTGAGACGGGCCACGTTCATCCCGGCAAGACACATATTGGTAAGGGTTTCCTCGTCGCTGCAGGCGGGGCCGATGGTACATACGATTTTTGTTTTTCTCATAATTTCTCCTTTATCAGAACGGGAAATATTCGTCTTTGAGCAGGTCTCGGTTGGCTTTCAGATCGGGCAGCAGCACTGCCATACCCCTGACCATCGCGTCGGTGTAACATCCGTTGGCGGGAATAAAATGCGTGCCGATGGAAACCTTGGGAAGCAGGGGAGTCAGTTTCGTGATGAGCTTGGTGATCTGCGTGGTCGTAAGGTCGGTGGATAGATAGGGCATCGCGGTCTTTACGAGGTCGAGAAGCTGATTCACGTCGAGACGGCGTGCTTTTTCAAGACAGGCGAGGATCACCTTACGCTGACGTTCGGTACGGCCGAAGTCGGAGCCGATCTTTCTTATTCTTGCAAAGGTGAGCGTCTGCTTGCCGCTCAGATGGCAATGGCCTGCTCTTGCACCGTCGCCGATGATCTTTGCTTCCGCGTCGGTAATGTCGATATCGGTGCCGCCGATGATGTCTATGATCGAAATAAATTCGTCAAAGTCCGCTTCAAAACAGCCGTCCACGGTAATGCCGAAGTTGGCTTTCAGTGTTTGCTTGAGAAGCGGGAAGCCGCCGAAAGCATACGCCGCGTTCAATCGGTTGTCCGAATAGCCGGGAATGGTCACGTACAGGTCTCGCAGGAAAGATACGATGGCGGTCTTTCCCGTTTCGGGATTGATACTGCAAACGATCATTGCGTCGGAACGCGCTCTTTCCTCTCCGGGACGCCGGTCCTGACCGACGAGGAGAATGTTGATGAGGTTTTCATCACCGATGGGATCCACGAGCTGAAGATCGATTTCATCCGGATCGAGTTCGTCAAAAACGCCCTCTTCTTCGTATTCCTTGTCGTATTCGTCGGTCACGAAGTCCTCTTCGTCACGGGCGATAAGGCGATCGTCCTTGTTCAGTGCGATACCGAACATTTTGAACGCCACCACCGCTCCGGTCGCGCCGAAGATAAGAAGAATGACGAGCGCCGCCGCAAGCAGTTTCTTGAGTACGCTTTTTTTTGTGCTTTCCTCTTCGTCTTCCGTTTTTTTACCTCTATGGACGTGGTGTTCTTCGGAGGAATGCGAGTCTTTTTCCTGTTCGTGTCTTCTTTTGTAAACGGTCGCTTCGTTTTGTTCCGTCGCTGCGTGTCTGCGTTCTACGGTATATGTTTTCATTTGAGAGCGTTCTTCCGGTGCGTGCGTTTCGGCAAAAACGTCCTCAAGGTCGATCGTTATTTTTTCGGGATTGTTTTTTTTGTCTTCCGTAACAACCACCCTTTCTTTGCATATACAATAATTCTACCACCGCAAAAAAATAAAATCAACACAAATTCCTATATTTTGTTTTTGCCAAGTGGGTATTGTAAAAAAGAAAACAGTAAGGTAAAATATAAAAAAAGGGGGATGAGTTATGGATATTTTTTATGCGTCACTGCTTCCGGTGAAGGAAAGCGAAAATTTCGCTGTAAGAATGCAGAACTGCGACTGGGACGCGGGACGCTGGCTCGGCGATCTGCTTGCCGAGAGGAAGATCGAAGACGCGTTCGGAGCGTCTTCCGACGTGCTTCTGCTTACGGAAAACGAAGAATTGCTGGCCTTCTGCACGCTTGCCGCGCAGGACGAGATCGACGATAAGTCCATGACGCCGTGGATCGGTTTCGTTTATACGTTTCCGCAGCACCGCGGACACCGCTATTCCGAAAAGCTTGTTGAATTCGCAAAGACAGCCTCCCGGAAAAAAGGGTATGATAAGATATACGTATCGTCCGAGGAAAAAGGGCTTTACGAAAAATACGGCTTCCGTTTCTTAAAAAACGGCGAGTCGGTCCACGGTTACACTACGCAGATATTCGTCTGCGATTTATAAGGAGGAGAATATGTATTATCAAAAAGACGGCGATAATTATACGCTTCGGTTGGAGATCGGCGAGGATATCTGTACCGCGATCCTCGGCTTCTGCCGTGAACAAAACGTGCTTTTTGCTGAGATATCCGGCATCGGCGCGGTGAAAAGCGCAGTGGTGGGATTATTTGATCCCGCGGACAAACAATACCATAAAAAAGAGCTTGCGGGACCTCTCGAAATGACTTCTCTGCTCGGCAGTGTCACCGAAAAGGACGGCGAGCCCTACCTGCATCTGCACGCGACGTTTTCCGACGCTCAGTGCCGCTGCTTCGGCGGACATCTGAATTCCGCGGTCATCGGCGTTACGGGAGAAATATTCCTCCGTGTTATAAACGGCTCTATGGGCAGACGTCTGAATCCCGAAAACGGATTGTTTATCTTTGACATTTAACATTTTTTACGGTTTATTGACAACGGTTTTACGGTCGTTTATAATATTTGTATAATGAAAAAGGGGGAATTTCTATGGCGACCTGCGAAAACTGCGGCAGAAAGCTCCGTCTTACCGACTGGAAGCAGAACTGTCCCGCATGCGGAGTCAACCTGAATTATTTCAACGCAAACGAACGGCTTTTAGCGGATTCCGAAAAGGCGGAGATCGAGCACGCCCGTTTTCAGCCGCACGTAGACAGAGCCAAGGCGTCTTACGCCGGCTCGTGGATGGCGATCGTTCGCATCGTGCTCACCGTTTTGCCTTTAGCGGCGCTTTTCCTGCCTCTCGTCAAGGTGAACGGGGAAAGCAGAAACGTTTTGAAGCTCTCGTTCCTTACCGGCGCAGACGGGAAATTAGCGTTCAACGCGGGCGATATTTTCGGCAAAGCCTTCGGCGGCGACAGCTTCGCGCTGGCGTTCGTCTTTCTGCTCCTTGCGGCAGCGATGTTCCTCATCACGCTCATCCTCACGATCATGGCGCTCGGTAAGCACGGCAAGATAAGAAACGTTATCCTCAACTGCATCCAGCTCGGCTTTGCCGTCGCGTCGCTCGTTATTTTTACGAGAGCCGCCCTGCCGTTGGACGTGGATTATCGTGCGGGGATCGGCGCCTACGTTTTCATCGCTCTCATCGCTCTCGAGCTTGTCTGGAATCTTGTCATCAACAAGGTCGGCATCCCCGTGAAATATACCGAATGTCTTATCGGCGGACTTCCGAGCGACGAATATTTCCGGTACGTAAAAGAAGGTCTTTCCAAGAGTGAACTCCGAAGAAAAATGCTTGTGGCTCTTGCCGACCTTACCGAAAAAAGCGAAAACGAAGAGGACAAACACAATGCGATAAAGGAGGCTATTCAGAACAATGCGTGATTTTGATAAACGTGAGTTGTATGAAGTGGCCGCCACCGGTACGGATAAAGAGGTCGACGATAAGCTCAAAATGCTCGTCGACGTTGACAGACGCGCCGTATCGCGCAAGGAGACCATCGGCTATATGCTCTTCGACGGAAGCACCGGCTTCAATATCGACGGGCATCAGGAGCTTTTCAATAACTCCTACATAAAGATCAGTCTTCCTAAGCAGTCTTTGTACAACGCCATCGCGGGCGTGTGGGATATCGTAGACGACTTCCTTATCGGCGGTCTGATCGAAAAGACCCGTACCCGCTGGGGTAAATTCGTACCGTATATGTTCATGTCGGCGCTGCCCTACGCCGCCGTATCCATTCTCTATTGGCTCATGCCTCTGCTGTTCCCGCAGAGTGCCGTCAATGATTTTGATTATATTCCCAAGTTTATCTTGTTCTGCGCGATCGGTATGCTCCGTGAGGCGATCGGCAACTTCAAGGACGTCGCCAAGGGCGGTTATCTCTCGACGGTCACGCCCTATCCGTCCGACCGCAGACGTCTTCTTTCCATCACCAGCTATTTCTCGATCATCTATTCGCGTATCCCCGACCTGATCGTTGAATTCATGCTCGACTTCATTACGAACGGCCTCGTTTCCACCAAGCGTTCAAGCGAAGAGACCATCGGCAGAGCGTTCATGATCATGGGCCCGTTCACGATGATCGTTTACGCGGGCGTTACGATGTGGTATTCCACCATCGCCAAGGAGCGCGTACGGCAGAATATCGAGACCCCGAAGATCCTCGACAGCCTGAAGCTCGTCTTCTCCAACCGTCCGGTGCTGGCGGTGTTCATTTCCAACGCTCTCGGTTCGTTCGGTACCGGCTTCTCGACGAACGACTATTACCGCTACGTGTTGTTTATGACCACGTTCGAGACGATCGCAGGCATTCCGTCCGTCTTCTTCCAGCCCATCGGTTTTGCCAATTACAATAAGCTCTCGAAAAAGTTTTCCACCAAATCGCTCTATGCCGTCAGCCAGGTGTTCGCCAAGACCTTCTATATCCCGATCTGGTTTTACGGACGCTTCCTCAAAACGAAGAGCGGTCAGCCTTTCTTCCTCAACCGCTGGGCGATGCTGCCCGTTACCGCCGTCTGGGAGTGCATTTACGCTACCTTCTGGGGCGTGAGGAGCATTTCCATCACCGAGATCAACAACGAGATCAACGACTATATCGAGTGGAAGTGCGGCAGCCGCAACGAAGCCATGCTTTCCGTGGCGGGTACCATCATCACGAAGATCCCGTCGCGTATCAACGGCATCCTGCTGCCGCTGTATAAAGAGTGGATCGGCTTCGATCAGGAGGCGTATCCGAAATCGCTCCCCCAGCCCGAAAAGGCCCAGCGGTGGATGTTCGCCATGTGTACCATCATCACCGCCTTTACCGTCCTTTCGAGCATGATCCCGATGTTCTGGTACAACATCGATAAGGAGACCCGCGACAGAATGTACCGCGAGCTCAATCAGCGGCGTATCCTCACCGCCGAAAAGATCAACGACGAAGAAGATACGGCGGAGACCTGACGGAAAAACTTATGAAA
>JAZLHN010000117.1:0-4199 GCA_045616815.1 Acutalibacteraceae bacterium | reverse complement strand
CTATGGAAAATATACAAAAGCTCGAAATATTCTATATCCGTCACGCGGATACCGCGGGAGCGGGGTGCGGCGACAGATACCGATGCGATATCGACCTTTCTGCGTTCGGCGAGGAGCAATGCGAATTGCTGGCAAAACGCTTTAAGGGAATAAGTTTCGACGCGGTGCTGTGCTCTCCGCTCGTAAGAGCCGTGAAGACCGCCGCAGCCGTTTGCCGCGCGCTTGAAACGCAGCCTGTTATGGAGATCGTGCCGGAGCTCATCGAAAAGGGCACGATGCCGGGCTATCCCGGCGCGGATATCGGCTATCTGAAAAGATATTATCCCGATATCGTTCTCTGTAAAGACGAGATCTACGGCGAAAACGGCGTTTTCTCCAACGTCACCGACGAGGAAAACACCGAGAGAGCGAAAGCCGTGATAAAATATCTCAGAAACCGTTTCACCTACGGACAGAAGATCGCCGTCGTGAGCCACGGCTCGTTCGGCAATTCGTTTCTTCCCGCCGCGGTGGATATGGACGAGGGCGACTTTATCCTGAGCATCAACAATACCTCCGTCTCTAAAATAAAATATACCACCGACGGCAAACAGAGGCTTTCGTTCGTGAACGATATGTCGCATCTGCGTCCGCTCATGCCGGACTATGAATTTACCGTGTAAACTTTGCGGTCATTCTGTCCGTGAGTGCGGTCAGCAGACGTCCGGCGAGGATGCTCACGAGAAACACGGGTACGCCCGCGCACAGGAAAAGCAGCGGATATTTTGACGGCGTACACAGCGTCGGCAGCAGTTTATACACCCACCGGTCGAACAGATTGGATAGAAGATAGCCGCCGAACGTGCCTTTGGCAAGGAACGCGAGCGCCCGGGAGGCTCTTTTCCCGACGTTTACGTCGTACAGAAGCAGGAAAAGGCATACGACGGCGAGCATGATCTCAACGTCGCCGAATTCGGGATAAAAGCCGCTTTGCAGCCCCCCGTCCGTGGAAAGAACGGTCGCCGCGGCGATGACGGCGGTAAGACATATGATCAACGCAAGCAGCGGGAGCTTTTTGAGCTTCGGCTGTTTTTTTCGTATATACGCCCCGATGAGATAATATACGGCGGGGTAGAATGATTTCCACCAATCCGGCAGGATGCCGCAGGGCAGAAGTCCGGGGAGAGAGACCGCGGCGGCGCAGAGCAAAACGACGGGGAGCAGCTTCCCGTTTTTGTCAAGCTCCTTCGCGGCGGCGTTGAGCACGGGAGAGATCAGCAGCAGTCCCGCGTACATTTCCACGTACCACCCGTAATACGCGCCGGAAAAACCGAAAAAGCTTTTGATCCACTCGGTAAACGTGTGCGGATCGTTCAGCAGGAAATGACGGATGGGGATCGAGATCGCGGCGGCGATATAATAGGCAAGCAATATTCCCGGCAGGCGGCGGAAATAACGTCTGTTCAGCTCCTTTTCGCACATAAGATAGCCCGTGAGCGTCATAAAAAGACCGTTGCACGAAAGGCTCAGCGTGCGGAAAAAGTCGGCAAGATACACCCACGCGCCCGTCTGCGGCGCATAATAAAAATAATTATAGAGATAAAAATGAAACAGAACGACGAGCAGGAAGCCCGTACAGCGTATTATGTCAATACCGCTTTTTCTCGGCATAAAAATCACCCCGCGTACCATCGTACACGGGGCGTCTTTCAAATTCTCCGTTGTTTTTCTGTCAAAATGCTGTCAGTTGAATTTCAGCTCCGCCGTGAACTGATCCCCCTCCGTGCGGATCGTAAAATCGCCGCCGAGCGCTTCGGTATAGGTCTTGGCGATGGCGAGCCCGAGACCGCTTCCCGACGTGGAGCGCGCTTTATCGGCTCTTACGAAGCGCTTTGTGATCTCCTCTGTGTCGAAATCCATTTCATAATTCGCGGTGTTGACCACCTTTATGCGGAAGACACCGTTCTCCCCGTCGAGATAAATATGCACCCTTGCCGACTCCGGCGAATATTTCACGGCGTTGGAAATCAGATTGTCCAGTACCCGGTGCAGCATCGCGCCGTCGGTTTCGAGCCGCGCTTCATTCACGGTGTAATGCCGTTTTACGGTGAGATTTTTTGCCGAAAGGGAATCCTCAAACAGTCCGAGCGTCTGTTCTGTGAGCTTAACAAGGTCGATTTCTTCTTTTTTTGCCTCGGTTTCGCCGGAGGATACTTTTGTCAGCGCGAAAAGCTCCTCCACCATCTCGCGCATATAGCCCGCTTTCACGTTCAGCTTTTCGAGGCGCTCTTTTCCCTCGGGCGACAGAGCTTCGTCCTTCAGAAGCTCCGCGTAACCGAGAATGGACGTAAGGGGCGTGCGCAGATCGTGGGAGACATTGGTGATGAGCTCCACCTTGAAGCGTTCGTCGGCGATCGCCTTTTTTACCGCCTCGTCGCGCTTTTGTCCGATCTCGGCAAGCTCCCGTTCGCTTTCGGCGAAATAGCCGTCGGAAACGACCGCCGTACCGTTATCGGCAACGGCTTTGATCTGCTGAGAAAGGTTTTTTACCGAGCGCGAATACGTTTTTGCGCCCTTGAGCGCGAAGATGAGCAGCAGACAGCAGCCGGCGGCAAGCGGCAGAGAAAACAGCAGGGCGTCCCGGTCAAAATTATAATCTATGAACGTCCAAAAGGCAAAGAGCAGCGAGGCAATCGCCGCGATGACGCCGAAGGATACGAGGGCGATGATCTTTCCGGTGCTCAGCTTTCCTTCCCGGAGGCTTTTTGCGATGAGCCGTTCCGTCAGGCTGAACCGGGGAGAGAATTTCGCGCAGCCCCACGATACAAGTCCCTTCAGGCAGACGGCGAGCACCGCCCCGAGTACGGCAATCGCCGCGCCGAAAACAAAGGCGCCGCTCATTTCGTTGAGCGACCAATAAAAACACATCGCGCTCAAGCCCCCGAGGATCAGCTCCGGCTCGGGTCCTAAAAGCGGCGAAGAAAACGGACAGATACAAACGAACGCCGCTAAGGAAAGAGCGCCGAGAGCGTATAGAAACCGGCCGGCGGTTTGAGTTTTACGCACGCGCTCCACATCGGCGGGGTCGGGTGCCGATACCTCGGTGGTGGGTTCTTCCGTCGTGATCTCCGACGAAATATAGCCGTTACCCGCTTCCTCCCTTGTCGTCGGTTCATACGCGTAGGTTTCTCCGGGCGGCGAGGTGGGCATGGTCAACGTCGTGTCGTAATACGTTGATCCCGCCGGCTCCGTCGGCTCCTCAAACGCGTAGTAACCGGGCATGGAATAGGTGCGCGTATGCAGAAAAGAACCGGTAAGGAAGCAGACCGCCGCGAAGGCGCAGAGCCACCATACATATTTATGACTTTTTTTCAAAAACATAACCGATTCCCCATTTCACTTTCAGATATTCGGGCTTTTTCGGATTGATCTCGATCTTCTGCCGTATGCGGCTGATGTGTACCATC
Organism: Acutalibacteraceae bacterium; assembly: GCA_045616815.1. Lineage (GTDB taxonomy): Bacteria > Bacillota > Clostridia > Oscillospirales > Acutalibacteraceae > RUG806. The sequence continues at coordinate 753 of JAZLHN010000117.1, read as the reverse complement.
ACGCTGTTTTCGACCGAAAACGCCTCGTTGTCCCATATCCGCTCGTAAATCTCCTCCGCGGAAAACACCCGACCGGGATGAGACATGAACAAACGAAGTATCTTGAATTCCGTGGCTGTGAGAGACGTATCCTCGCCCCGCACACTGACACTTTTCGCGTTCAGATCGAGGCTTATATCTCCCACGGTGAGTCTGTCCGCGGCGGGAGCGTTCATCGAGCCTAATTCGGCATAGCGGCGCAGCAGGGCTTTGACGCGGGCAAGAAGCTCCATACGGTAAAAGGGCTTGACAAGATAATCGTCCGCGCCCGCTTCGAGTCCGAGCACGCGGTCGGTGCCCTCCGCTTTGGCGGAGAGCATGAGCACCGGGATGTTGCTCAGCTCCCGTATTTTTACCGTGGCGAGGATGCCGTTGCACACGGGCATCATCACGTCCATGATGACGAGATGCACGTTTCCTTTTTTTACGGCATCCACGGCTTCGGCGCCGTTTTTCGCCGTTATAACGGAGTATCCCTCGGTTTCCAACTCGGTTTTTATGATGTCTGTGATGCTCGCGTCGTCATCGGCAACGAGCACGGTGTAAGTGTCGGTCATAATAAGATCCTTTTTTTGAAAAAATATAACGGAGCGGGAAATTGCAGTTTAGCGGCGAAGCCGCTATACTGCCGAGAGTTGAAAGTTGAGAGTTGAAAGTTGAGATGTGGACGGGCTTCGCCCGTACCCGTTTATATAAAAGCAGGTACAAACGGGA
>JAZLHN010000116.1:0-12069 GCA_045616815.1 Acutalibacteraceae bacterium | reverse complement strand
TTTATTGTGTTTTATACTACGGACAAACTTCGCCTCTCGACGTACTTTTGTACGCCTTCGGGCAAGCAAAAGCAAGGCTGAAGCCTTGCTTTTGCTCAGTTTGTCCGTTCTTCATCTTTTTTTTCTATCCCCTCAAAAGGGTGTGTAAAAAAACTTTCGTTTTTTTACACCCCCTTTTTTGCGTTGATCTTTCTCCTTCGTCGGTCAGATCAGCTCTTTTAAGAGCGGATATATCTTTTTCGCCATCAGATAATGTCCGAGGTCGTTCGGGTGGGTGCGGTCGGTGGTGCATATCTCGGCATCCACACCGTCGAAATACGTTCTGCCGTCGATGAAATACACATTCTTATCGCCGTTTTTGACCGCGAGATCGTAGGTCGCCTTTACGATGGCGGCGCGCTCGTCCGTATCGTCGGTATCGCGGGCGGGACGGGTGAGCATAAGGATGGGCAGGTCGGGGCACAGCGCGCGGAGCGTTTTATAGAAATCATAATGCGTGTTTTGCAGATGCTCGGGCGTGGGCGCGTTATGGTCGTAGTCGAGTACGAAAACGCTGCTGTCAAAGCCCGCGAGGAATTGCGCCGTCTCCTTTTCACCTCTGGCGCAGCCCGAAAAACCGAAGTTGTAATAGTCCGTATCGAGCCACCTCGACAGAAGCGCTGTATACGCGCACGAAGAGGAGGTATGCCCGTTTTCAGTGATGGACGAGCCGTAGAAAAGCACGGGCTTTTCATGGGCATAGGGCGTGGGCGCGGAGATCGAATAGCCCTCTTCCACGCCGATGACGATGTTTTTCACGGACGGATTTCTCGGCAGAAAGACCGTGATATCCTCGGTTTCCGCCTTTTTCGTGAATTCGGCGGCGATATAATCGTTATCATAGGAATCGGGCGCGGAAACGATGCCGAGATAGCGCGAATCGGGATAGATGCCCGCAAAGACGTTCGCCACGTTCGCCTGATAAAAGGACATCCCGCGATCGGGATACACGTTGTCGAGCTCGAATCGCACCGAAAAAACGGGAGAATCGGTGCGAAAGCGCAGTCTCGCGCCGCACACTCTCTTATCGCCGTCCTTCAGATAGGGATAGAGAGCAACAAGCTCGTCGTTCAGGCGGCGGAACTCCCCTGTTTTTTCAAGCATCGGAAGTCCGTAAATTTTACACGGACAATCTTTATAGCCGAATTCTTTCATCATTTCTTCTTCCTTACCGTTTATTTTCATTCAAGCCGTTTTGCGTATATTAAACCGCAAATAAACAAAAAAGTCAAATAAAAACGTGCGATCGTTCGCCCGGCGGGGGACGACGGCAAAATACGACCGGAATAATTATCGGATTCCGATATTTTCCGTTTTTTTATTGGCGTTTTCCATTCTCTTTTTTAAATATTTTAGGTATAATTGCAATAAACCGTGCAGTATGTTATTATTTTAATGAATAATCATATCCCGAAAAACGGTAATCCGCCAATCTCGGAGGTGGGGAATGAAAAACGAGGCTTACGACGATATCCTTCTCATCCGTCTGCGCTCATCCGGTGAAGGTTTCACCGCCTGCAACACGGAAATGGATATCCCGCTGGAGCGGCACGAGCATTTCGAAGCCGTGATCACGCTGAAAAACAATTTCATCCACACCGTGAACGGCGTTTCGTTCCGGCCGGAGGTCGGCGACGTCGTGATCCTCCGTCCGCAGGACAGCCACGCGGCGAAGCCGATCGACGACACTTCGGAGCATATCTGCCGCGATATCTATATAGATCCGCAGCTTTTCAAGGAAGTCTGCGATTTTCTGTCGCCCACCTTGTTCGTAAAGATCATGACGCACCATTCGCCGCCCTCGTTCCGCATGAGCGAAACGGAGCTCAAGGCGTTCGAGGAGAGCGTGGAGCTTTCGTACCTCTACGCCATGGCGAAGGATTATGAGTTCTTCAAATCGGTGAAACGCATCATAACCTGCCGGGTGATCGGCGCTTACGTCAAAAAATCGTTCGGCAGCGAAAAACCGCTCCCGGAAAGCCTTACGAAGCTGCTCACGCAGCTGCAAGGCGAGGATGCGTATAAAAAGAGCATCGCTCTCACGGCGGCGGGGCTCGGCTATTCTCCGGATCACTTAAACCGGCTTTTCAAAGAATATTTCGGCCGGAGTATCGAGCAATACCTGATCGAACGCAGGATATACGATTCTCTTACGTTCCTGCTGCAGACCGATATGCCGATCAACGACGTCGCCGCGAAAATGGGGTGGGAGTGCCCCGGAAATTATATAAAGCACTTCAAAAAGCTGTATGGCGTCACCCCGGCGAAATACAGAAAAGAAATACGGAACAAAATCAGATAACGGGAGCGAGCCTTATGCGAAAAATGAGAAAAGACCCCTGCTCGGGACTTCTGCCCTCCATGCCCAACGAAACGATGGAAGCGGGACGGATGCGGATCAGCACCTCGGGCAGAGCGGAAGCCAAAAAACATATATTCCGCCGTAACGGCACCGCCGCCGATTTCCGTTCCGGTATGCCCATCGGCAACGGCGATTTCGGCGCTTCCATGCACGGTATGCCCGATAACCTCACGTTCAACATCGCGAAAAACGATCTGTGGTGGGATGATTACGACGCGCCCGTGCCCTGCTATCCGGACGGCGGCATCGAAAATATCCGCAAAAAGGCGATCGAGGGCGACGAGAGCGTCAAGCTCGATATGTTCGAAGCGGCGAACCGCCGCTGCAGCTATCCCATCCAGACCTCCGCGGCGCGGCTGACTCTGCATCTTCTGAGCGGCGGCTTCGGCGCGTGCGTACACGAGGAACTGGATATGGCGTCGGGCACGGCGCGGCAGTTTTTCTCCTGCGATAATATCAACGGCACCATCAACGGCAGGGATTACTGCGTTATGGCGAACGTGAGCCGCATCGACGAGGTCATGCGCGTGTGCGCCGAGGCGCCCGCCTCCGCGCCGCGACCGGAAATGGGCATCGTGCGCTTCGAATTGACGCGCGACCCGATGGAGGTGCCCGTCAACATCGGCGTGATGGATGCCGATGAGATCGCCGCTTATGAAAAAATGATCGAAACCTATTATTCCCCCGTCTGCTTTACGGACGGCGAGTATTTCGGCTTCACCATGCGCTTGAAAGCCGGAGAAGATCCCGATACTTCTCCTAACGTACACTATACCGTGATGGCGAGGGTGAACAGCAGCGAAGCGGCCCTGACGAACATCGGTTATTCCGTATTGGGTTCGGGACGCTTCGGACGGTATTTCGAGCTGCTTTTAACCGTCGTGAGCACCTACGACGCGGAAGATACCTATGCCGAAGCGAAAAAACGCCTGGAAAACGCCGTCAAAAGGAATTCCTGGCACGTGTGGTACAACGGAGAGCAAATTCTCGGGCACGATTTCGACCGCTCGTGGATACGGCTGCCCGACACGAAATATTCGCTCCCGTGGTACTGGGGTTTATATGAAGCGATGTCGGCGAGACGCCCCGGCAAGTTCGCTCCGGGGTACGTGGCCCCGTGGTATCAGTCCAACTACGTGAACTGGGGACATCACATCCTCACCTACGAACAGCCGAAATCCAATCTCGGACTGCTCGCCACCAACCACGCCGAGCTGCTCGAATGTTGGTTCAGGCTCTGCCTCGACGCGAAGGAAAAGCTGCAGAGGTTCGCCAAAGATTTTTACAATTGCCGCGGCACCGCCTATCCGCACGCGATCTCCGGCACGGGGGTCGTATCGGCGTCCTCGGTCGCCCTCAACGGCACGATCATGAATATCTCCACCACGGGCGAGACCGTGAAATACGCGTGGGAATATTACGATTTTACGGGCGATAAGGAATATCTGCGCACGGTGGGATATCCGATCCTCAAAGAGGCGGCGCTTTTCTATCACGATTATCTGCTCACCGACGAAAACGGTGAAAAATATATCTTCCCCTCCCGTTCGCAGGAATACGTTTGCTGCCCCGGCACGAGCAACGAATTCATGACGAACACGCTCATCGACCTTTCACTGTTCAAATTCGTCTTAAAATACGCCGCGGAAGCCGCCGGGATCCTCGGCGAGGATGAAGACCTGCAAAAGGAATGGCTCACCGATCTTGCCGCTCTGCCCGCGTATTACGCCGTATGGCCGGACGGCACGTGGAAGACCTCGGAGGACTGGGACGACGTTTCCGCGCCGTTCGTCAACCGCGAGGTATCGGACCTGAGCCCCGTGTGCTTTACAAACGAGGTCGATAAGTGGCGCGGCGATCCCGTATTGCGGGAAGCCGCCGAAAAGACGGTCGAAAAGCTCGTAAACAAAACGAGAATGCCGTGGGATATGTCGTTCGGTATTATCTCCCGCCTCAGAATGGGCGATAAGGATTACGCCCGCTTGGCCTTGGAGCTCCTGCCGACGTGCAGAGAGGGCGGGGACTTAAACCGCAGCGACGCGAGCGACTTTGATGAAAACAACGAACAGAAGCCGGACTTTCAGCATTCGTTCTTCGTGGATAAGGGCGCGGCATATCTTGCCGACGTCATCACCGAAATGCTCCTGCAGTCGCAGGGCGGCGTGATCCGCATTTTCCCCGCCTATCCCGAAATCTTAGGAGACGCGGCGTTTTCCACGCTGCGGGCGAGAGGCGCCTTCCTCGTTTCGGCGGAAATGAGAGATCAAAAACCCGCCTACGCGATCGTGCGGAGCCTGCGCGGGAACGTTTGCCGCTTTATGAACGTATTCGGCGAAAACGTACGGGTGCGCGACCTTGAAACCGGTGAAAACGTTTCTTTTGAAACGGCGGACGGCGATATCATATTCAAAACCGAGGAAGCGCACGAATACGCAATCGAAAACGCCGATAAACCTCTCGAAAGCTTTGCAATGAGAAACTGAAATATAAAAAAGGAGAAATCACGATGAAAAAAGTACTTTGTCTGATCCTTTCCCTGCTTCTTTGTCTCGTCACCGTTCTTCCCGCGTTCGCGGCGGAAAAAGAGCTCGTTTTAGCCGAAAACGGCGAAACGGACTACGTGATCGTTGTTTCGGAGACGGCGACCGACACCGAGAAAAACGCGGCGGCGATCCTTGCCGACTATCTGCAGCGTATCTGCGGCGCCGTTTTCGCGACCGTTACGGACGATACGGTATCCTCCGATAAAGAGATCGTTGTGGGCGTCACGAACCGCGACGGTGAAGCCGACCTCGATTATGCCGGATACGGCGAAGAGGGCGTTCGCATATTGACGCAGGGCGATAAGCTCTTCCTCACCGGCGGAAAAGTCAGAGGCAGCATCTATTCCGTTTACACCTTCTTAGAAGAGTATCTCGGCTGCCGCTGGTTCACCGAAACTCTCACCGTCGTGCCCGAAGCGGACAGACTCATTATTCCCGCGATCGACTACACCTATATTCCCTGTTTCCGTCTCCGTCAGACCGTTTGGGGCTTTTCCACCGCCTATAAGGATTACTGCGTTGCGCAGAAGCTGCACGGCGTGATGGCGTACGTTACCGACGACGTGGGCGGCTGCGCGCAGGAATACTGCATCAATTCCGTGCATACGCTCGGCGGTATCATCACCCGCGACAAGTTCGATCTGCATCCCGAATATTTCGGCGCGGATGAGAACGGCGTGAGAACGCCCAACCGTCAGCCCTGCCTTACGAACGCGGACGTTTTCGACATCACCGTAAGCTATGCGAAAAACTTCTTCGCTTCCTACAACACCATTCTGAGCATTTCGCAGAACGACGGTATGTCCTTCTGTCAGTGTGAAAACTGCCGCGCGTTCAAAAACGCCCACGGAGGCACGGACTCCGCGTGTATGCTCGATTTCGTGAACAGAGTTGCGAAAGCCGTCCGGGAGACCTATCCCGAAGCGCGTTTTGAAACGCTCGCCTATCAGGACAGCCTCACGCCTCCCACCGGTCTTACGGTCGAAAAAGACGTGACCATCCGCATGTGCCCCGTCAACGGCTGCGTGCTTCACGATTTCGACGATCCCGCCTGCGAAAAGAACGCGGGCTTCAACAAAGCCATGGAAGGCTGGGCGGCGCTCACCGACAACATCTACATGTGGAACTACAGCACCGATTTCCAGTATTATTACGCGCTGTTTCCGAATATCACGACCTTACAGAACCGCTTCCGCTATTTCCGCGATCACAACGTCATCGGTGTATTCGACAACGGCTGCGGCGACAGCATCGCTCCCGGCGAATTCCACGAGCTGAAGACCTATCTCGTTCTCAAGCTCATGTGGGATCCCGATACGGACGTTGAACGTCATATTTCCGAATTCTGTAACGCCTACTACGGCGAAGCAGGCGCGGACGTCGTTGATTTTATAAATGATTTCGAAAAAGCGGTCAAAGGCTACAACGCCCGCAATTTCTCCACCTGCCACATGACCTGTCAGGACGGCGGCCAGAGCCTTGAAAACAACACGTCTCTTTCGGAGCTCGATATAAAGAAGCTCGATAAGATCATGGCGCGTGCCGAAGCGAGAGACCTCACCGCCGGGGAAGCAAACCGTCTCGAAGGACTTTCCTTAAGCTGGCGCTTCTTCAAGAACGCCACCTTCGCAGGCGAATTCAACTGGCTTTCTCCCACCGCCAACCCCGCAAAGGAAGCCGAAAAGCTGTATAACGATATGAAGGACTACGGCATCAATATCCTCACCGAGGGCGGCGGACTGCGCCTCGACATGGGCGAGCCCGATTTCACGCATCGCCCGACGTGGTGGTTCGCTTCCGCGGATTCCATGCCCATGTTCAACAAGCTCGAATCCACCGTACTGCCCGTTATCAACAAGGTGATCCGCACGCTCTTCTGGTTCCTCAACATCGGCAAAGGCACCGCCTGCTGAAAGGAAAAACATTAGACTAAAAAAAACCTGTCGGAAATCTCTTTCCGGCAGGTGATTTTTTATGTGTGAAGTGCTTGCCCTTATTCCGTGCGGAGCGCTTCCACAGGGTCTTTCTTCGCCGCGATGGACGAGGGAACGAGGCCCGCGATGAAGGTGAGGAACACGGAGATCGCCACAAGCACGACGCCCGCGATGAACGGCAGAGCCGCCGCCGCGCCGGTGTGCGTGAAGTGGTCGAGCATGAGGTTGATGGGAATTTCGAGCAGCAGCGTCGTCAATATACCGATGATACCGGCTCCTAAGCCGATCGTGACCGTTTCGGCGTTGAACACGGAGGAGATATCCTTCTTGGAAGCACCGATACTGCGCAGGATACCGATCTCCTTCGTTCTTTCGAGCACGGAGGTATAGGTAATGATACCGATCATGACGGAGGAAACAACGAGCGAAATGGCAACGAAGCAGATGAGAACGTAGGTAACGATATTGAGTATGTTCGTAACGCTGCTCATGAGCATACCGATATAGTCGGTCAATGTAACGGTGTAGCCGAGATAGCCCTCTTCGAGCATCTTGTCGTTATAGTAGTTCACAAGATCGTTCAGCGCGTCCTTGGACTCGAAATCCTTGCAGTAAAGATAGATGGAGGTGGGCGTTTCGGCGGTGGAATAGCCGAGAGCGCGGAACGTGGTATCGAGAGAGCACGCGTCGTTCATCGTATCGACGTAGGCCTGCTTGAACGCCATGACCTGTTCGTCGGTCAGATAGCCCTCCACGAGCTTTTTCTGCAGCTCGCTCATATCGCTGAAGTCGATGAGGTCGGTGATATCGAAATTGAGGATGTCGATCTGCGAAAGGTCGATCTGATCCATCATGCTCATGAACGGAGAAAGATCGAGCTTCGAGAAGTCGATGAGGCTCAGATCCACGTCGGCAAGGCTGAAATCGTTGACGGTGAGGGTATTGAATTCCATGCCGGTGATAACGTCCTTCGTCTGATCGGCGAGCTGTTCGGTCACGACGGGAGAATTCATGGTCTGCGTAAGAGCGTAGTCCATAAGAGCCTCGGTGTAGCCGATACTGCCCGTGCCTACCGACATGACGTTGTTGGGATCGGGACGGAGGATACCGACGATCTTTATTTCCTGCCCTTCGTTCTCGATGAGCTGCTTTACGTACATGGAATTATCGCGGTAATCCTGCCAGAGGCCGGTTTCGGGATTCTTCGCATAATACTGATAGTTGAGCAGAAGCTTGAACTGCATGCCCACGATATCGTCGAAGGTGTAGGATTCGAGCACTTCGCTCTCGAGCTCCTGGCCGGAGGTGATGACGTTCATCATGTTCGCCATGAATTCGTCCTGATTTTTCAGGCCGAGCGCGTACATCACCATTTCGTTGATCTCGTTGTTTTTATCAACGATGAGCACGACCTCGTTGTAAGCCTCGGGAAGACGGCCGTAGACGATCTCATACTGCTTGGCGAGCAGATCGTTGCCGCCGATGAGCTGCGTCCACGCGTCGGTGACGGAGGAGGAGAACATGCCGGACACGGAGCCGGTCATCGCCGACGAGCTGCCGGAGGAGGCCATCATATCCTGCATGACCGTGTTGGGGTTGACCCGCACGATGCCGCCGTCGGTCTCGGCGCGGTAGATGTTGAGAGGCGTTTCGTATTTATACTGGATATCGTTGCACAGCTCGTCGAAGGCTGCGCGGTTATCCTCGATGTATTTGCGGAAGCTTTTCAGGTTGTTGGAGGCCGCCTGCGAAATGAACGTATTGATCATTTCCGTAAAGGAATTGTTTACGTATATTTCGCTGAGATCGTGCTTGACGGTCATGATATCCTTGCCCATATCCATGAAGGTGTTCATAACGTTGTTCATGTCGATGGCTTCCCTCTCCACCGTGACGGGGAACGCGAGAAGCATATCGTTCTGCACCTTGTCGATATAGTTTTCGATACCGTTGGAAAGCGCTAAAACGAGCGCGATGCCGATGATGCCGATACTGCCCGCGAACGCGGTGAGGATGGTACGCGCCTTTTTGGTGGTGAGGTTGCGGAGGCTCAGCGCAAAAGCGGTGCGGGTGGACATCGAGGCTTTTTTGCCTTTTTTCTTATCGAGCTCTCTCTTATATGACTCGAGTTCGAAATCCTCTTTTTCGGGCTCGAAGGGGTCGGTATCGCCGATCACGGCGCCGTCGAGACAACTGATGATACGGGTGGAATATTCCTCGGCGAGCTGGGGGTTATGCGTGACCATGATAATGAGCTTATCCTTGGCGATCTCCTTGAGGATCTCCATGACCTGCACGCTCGTCTCACTGTCGAGAGCGCCGGTGGGCTCGTCGGCAAGGATGATATCGGGATTGTTTACGATCGCGCGGGCGATCGCCACACGCTGCATCTGACCGCCGGACATCTGGCTCGGGCGTTTATTGAGCTGTTCGCCGAGTCCGACCTTGCGGAGCGCTTCGGCGGCTCTCTCTCTTCTCTCCTTCTTCGATACGCCGGAGAGGGTAAGAGCCAGCTCCACGTTCTGCAGAACGGTCTGATGAGGGATGAGGTTGTAGCTCTGGAACACGAAGCCGATGGAATGGTTGCGGTAGGTATCCCAGTCGCCGTCGGTGAATTCCTTGGTCGATTTGCCGTTGATGACGAGATCGCCGCTCGTATAGCGGTCAAGACCGCCTATGATGTTGAGCATGGTCGTTTTACCGCAGCCGGAGGGGCCGAGGATGGAGACGAACTCGTTTTCACGGAAATTGATATCTACGCCTTTGAGCGCGCGCACGGTGGTGTCGCCCGCGACGTAATCCTTGATGATATTTTTCAAAATAAGCATATTTTCGTCTCCTTTACCTGCGCTTTTTGTTTTCTTTCAGCGCCTGCTCGTAATACTTATCCGCTTTTTTCGCCTCGCGCATCGCCTTTTTGACGGCTTTTTCCTGACGGGCTCTGAGCTTTGCCAGCTCGTGATCCTTTTCGATCTTCTCATGGAGATTGCCGGCTTTGACGTTTTCGGCGCGGTCGATCTGCAGGGAAAGATTATCCTCGGGGATATCGGGCTTGCGGGCGCGGGAAGCAAAAGCGATGCCGCCCGAAGCGTTTTTCTCCGGAAGCGTTTCCTTTTCGGAGGGAAGCGCCGCCTGCTTTGCCTGCGCCGCTTTTTTGAGCTCCGCGTTTCTTATCGCGGCGTCCTTGGAAAACGCCGCCTTGTTCTTCTTCGCCGCTTCCTTCTCCGCCTGCTTCCTGAGTTTTTTCCGCTGTTTGCGTTCCTTCTTCGCGTGCACGTCACGCTTGGAAAGATAAACGACGAGCAGGGTGGGCAGCAGGATCGCCGCCGTGATCGCGATCGCGCGGTTCCGGACGGTATGATCCGGCTCCGGCTGATAGATGATCGTGGGGATGTATTCTTCCTCTTCCACGATCTCCTTTTTGGGCGTTTCGCGGAACAGAAGGTTATAGAGCCATTCGATGATCTCGTCGGTCGTCATGGTCTTGAACTGCTCGGTGATATTGCCCGCGTACATCGCGAACATATCGTTGCCCGCCATCGCGTCGCCGCCCATCAGGGAGGAAAGGCCGTCGCCGTTCGCGGGATCGGACAAAGCGCCGATGATATAGCGCAGCACCGTAACGAGCACGGCGGGGCCGTCGGCGCGGATCGCCGTATAGCTCGTGAACAGACCGTTGTAGGTACGTTTACTGTCGTATTTTTCCGCGGTGCCGAGAGAAGCGAGGAAGTTGAGGTCGGGTGCGGGAAGCTTGAACGGCAGGGTGCCGCTGTCGGAAAGAGACGTGATGAGCGACGCAACGTCTATATTCCCGAGCTCGCTGAAGCTCTGCGGCATCAGCGAAGACATGCCGAATTTTTCAAGCAGCACCTTCACGGGGTACATAAGATTGTCGATGCACTGCTTGATGCTGCCGGAATTCACGAAATAAACGATATTCGGGAGCTTTTCGCAGATGGTGGCCACGGGCTTTTCGATCAGATCGTCGAGTAAATTACACACGGGATCGAGGATGAACGTCAGCATATCGTCCGTGCCGCGCGCGGTCTTATACTGCGCGTAGGCTCTTATATCCTTACAGCCGAGCCCTTCAAGAAGCGGGATGACCGCGGTATTATAGCCGTTGGAACCCTTCACCCTGATCGCGCCGAGCAGGTCGAGGCTGCCCTCGGCCAACAGCACGTCGAGGAACGGGATGAGCGGGCGCAGAACGGCGGTGAGAGCCTTCTGGAAGCCCTTGCGGTTTCCGTTGTAGAAGCCCCACGAGACCGTATTCTCGTTCACGTTTTCCCATTTGAGAGCAGCGGAAATGCTCCGCGCCGCCGACGGACAGGAGGACGCTATTTTTTTCGCAACGCCGGAGGTGCTCGCGTCAAGCCCCACCATACCGAGCATACCGGCGGTCTCGTCGGAATACAGAGCACCGTAAAGAGCCTTTACGATGGTGGTGACGACCTTATTGGAATAGATCGTCGTTGAGAGCGTGGAGGTGAGCGAGCCGTCGCCGAATTCGGTCATGAATTCGTTCAGAGTATCGTCGATCTCGGTGAGCACTTTGGAATATTCCGCCTCGGTGAGATTGGGCGTATAGGTGATGCTGCCGGGCACGTAATCGGGATATGTCCACGCGTATTCGAGGATCACGTCGTCGGAGTTCATATTGAGGATCTCAAGCAGGAACTTTATCAGCTCGTCGTCGCTTTTGGCAAGCAGCGGATCAAGGAAGGCGGAAGCATCTCCCGCGGCGCCGAACTGCGAAAGAAGACTCGTTTTATTGGCTCTGAAAAGCTTCAGTGCCCAGCGAAGGATCTCACAAAAGGCGGAGGCCTTGTCGGAAACGTAGCTGCCGCCGGAATACGTGCAGCAGGCGGCAAGCGCGGCAAGATCGAAATCCGGAAGCTGCAGCTCCATCTCCGTGCCCGTGAGTGCCGAAAGATCGAAGGATTCAAACAGATCGGTAAGGCTGCCCGCGTCGGAGAGCATACCGGTGCTTTCGAGGATCTTATCGAGTCCCGAAAGCTGGAACAGACCCACCTGCACCTTCATAGGCGCGATGAGCGTGTTGAGCGCTTCGGTGATACCGCCGTTCTGCATAAAATATGCGGCGGAAGGCAAAACGGTACACAGACGGTCGACGGGAGCCTCTAAGATATAGTCGATGGTCGCATACAGCATGTTCAGGATATTTTTT
>JAZLHN010000115.1:0-7683 GCA_045616815.1 Acutalibacteraceae bacterium | reverse complement strand
CTCGACGTACTTTTGTACGCCTTCGGGCAAGCAAAAGCAAGGCTGAAGCCTTGCTTTTGCTCAGTTTGTCCGTTCTTCATCTTTTTTTCCTATCCCCTCAAAAGGGGGTGTAAAAAAACTTTCGTTTTTTTACACCCCCTTGTCATACGTTTTTCAGCAGAGGATCGTGGGCTGTTCCACCTTGTCCGCGGTGATGAACACGCCCTCGCCGGGCTCGAGCGCAATGCGGAAATCGTCGGTATAAGTTGAAATTTCTCCCTTGCGGTAAACGGTCGCCGTCGCGCCGTTTGCGACCGTAAAGGTGAACGGAGCGGTCTTTTCCTTATCGAGCTCTTCCATGTTGGTCACGATATACGCCTTGGCTCCGTCCGCGCCCGTGAACGTGCCGATGCACAGAGCGGAAAGAGAAGCGATATTGCCCTCCTCCTCGGGGATCTCACAGTTGAGAGCACCGGCGCCGAAACCCGCGCACGCCGTGGGCTTCATGAGGTAGGTGCTCGTGTATTCATACTTTCCGTATTCCTCGGCGAACGCTTTGAGATAGGCGTCTACCTCGGCGGCGGCGTAGTAGGTCGCCGTGGGCAAGCCGTTCGAGCCGATCATGTGAGAATCCATATCCCACCATCCGGCTTTGCCGAACAGACCGTGGATGATCGCCTTCGCGCCGAACGCGAGAGATGCGTACGCTTGCTGGGAGATATCGGAAACCTCGTCCGTCCAGCGCATATCGCCGCCCTTCGTGCCGTTTTCGGTGAGTCCCGCCGCCTGCGGGATCACCCAGAGGTCTCTGCCGGTCGCGCGGCAGGCTTCGGCGAGCACGTCGAGATTGCGCAGCCACGTACCGTCGGTCGTCTTTTTCGTTCTGCCCGACGCCGTGAGCTCGGCGCGGTAGGGATAGATATCCACGCAGATATAGTCGGTGTCGATCTTGTTTATGTAATCCGAGGTATAGGCTTTATAAGCGTCCATCCAGTCGAGACCGTTGTCGTTCAGGAGTCCGAGCATCTTCTGCAGCGGAGTGAGGCGGATCGGTTCCGTGAGCTGTTCTTCGGCAGAAGCGTAGGCCGGGAAAAGATTGACGAACGGCAGCACGCCGTACTTCGCCGTGAGCTTTTCGTTGTAAGCGTTCACCGCCGCGCCGAGATTATCGTAGGCATCCGCCTTCGGCTCGTCGATGACGTTGTCGCCCCACAGGGCGGGATGATCGAAATAATTCGCGGGATCGTAATTCACGTAGGCGTCCTTGGTGCCGTCGTAGAAATCGGCGTACGCGTAGGGCACGTTCAGATTCGAGGCGATGATGCCCACGCCGAGGGACTGCGCCTTGTCGAGATAGGCCTTGTCAACGCCGCCGGCGATGATGAATTCCACACCCGCGCCGCTGCAGTAGTCGAGCTCGTCGTAATGGGCGTAGTAGCCGCCGATGAGCAGACGGTCGCGGTCGAATTTGTATTCTCTTTCCTCGGGAACGATGGGCTCGCCGTCGGTAAAGCCGACCACGGACATCTGCAGCCCCGAAACCGTCATGAGGAACGCCATGAACAAAGCGATGATTTTTGCGAAAATGACCTTCATATTTTTATCTCCTTTCGGAATGTATTTCCGTGTTTTTCAGCACACCGCGTCGAGATGAAGAAAATGCGCGATACCGTCAACGATGGGATTGAATACGTCCGCCAACGCGTAGTACGCTTTCAGACAGAATTTTTCCGCGCCGGACACGCCGTCTTTCAGGATGAGCGTGTCGCCCGCGTCCTTCACAGGAACGAACACCGCCGTCGTGGGGCAATCCTCGCGCGAACCGTTCGGCGAATGGATGCTGAGCGTCAACTGTCCGTTTTTGTCGGTAAAGAGCATCCCGTGGCCGCCGTCCTCGGTATTACCGTTTTTGCCGGACTCATACAGCGGGATCGGCTGCTGACGCCATTTGCCGTCGATCTTCCCGTTGGAGGAATACGCGATGCCAACGACGTAGCCGTTGTCCGTAAAGTTCGACCACAGCATGATGAGCCGGCCGTTCGAGGTCCTGTAAAGCCACGGGCCGTCGGTCACGCCGTCCTTCGCCCAGATCGCGTCCTTCGCGCGGAAAAGGATCTTCGGCTCGCTTTCAAAATGCGAAAGATCTTCGCTTAAGCGCGCGATCGCCATATCGCCGATGCCGTCGGCGTTCGACGTCCATTCGTTGACGTACACCATCCACGGATCGCCCTCGTCGTCGATATACAGCGTGCCGTCGATCGCGTCGTGATCCTTCGGGGTGATATGTCCGTCCGAGATCAGCTCGAAGGGCCCCGCGGGAGAAGCGGAACGGAAGACGCCCACGCCTCTTTTGCCGGAGGCTTTGGAATGATAGGTCGCGAAAAGATAATAATTTCCGTTGTAATAATGGCACTCGGGCGCCCAGAAATCGCCGTCGCCGTCGAAATCGGCGGGCGGTGTGAAAACGGGCTTGTTTTCCGACCAGTGAACGAGGTCTTCGCTCGTCGAGCAGCCGTAACCCGGCCACGAGAGCCCCGTGCCGTACATATAATAGGTACCGTCGGCGAGCAGAATGCAGGGATCGCGCACGCCCTTGTCCGTTCGTACCGCTTCGGCGGACGCGGTCGCGGAAAAGCTCATGCACGCGCCGAGCAGGATCGCCGCGGCTTTTCTGACGGGATGTTTCATCTTTTTTTCCTCCCCCGGTAGATTCTTTATCTCCATACTACACATATACGGTAAAAAAAACAAGTTTTTTTTCACAAGTTGACATGCTTTTGTATTGGGGATATAATAAATACGGTGATCTGTCTTGTTATTATATCACGGAAGCAATCTTGTTGTGGAAGAGCCGAAAATATTGACACCCAACCGTTATCTTGATTTCGGTAACGGTTTTTACACAACGTCAAATCCGGAACAGGCGAAAAATTTTGCCGATAAAGTGACAGCCCGGAAAAAAGAGGGACAAAGCACGGTCAGCGTTTACGAGCTGGACGAAAAACGCTTCGGTGAATTGAATATCCTTTCTTTTGAAAGCGCGGATGAGGCATGGCTTGATTTCGTTTCCGATCATCGCAACGGCACTGCGAAAGAGGATGATTATGACCTGATCCGCGGACCGGTCGCCGACGATGATATTTTTCGTACCTTTATCCTTTATTCAAGTGGAGTCTTGTCAAAAGAACAAACGCTTGACGCGCTGAAGATCAAAAAGCTGTTCGATCAATACGTATTCGCAAGCGAAAAAGCGATCGGACTTCTGAAATTTATCGGAACGAAAGGGTGACGGTATGAGCGAAAAACAACTTTCGGGGCTTCTTGTTCTTCTTGTACCGATGCTGATAAAAGAAATCGTCAACAACGAAAACATGACCGAAGAAGAAGCAACGCAGTCTCTTTATGAATCCGAGCTGTATGCCGGATTGGAAACAGAAAAAACAAAGCTCTGGCACCTCAGCGCCAAAGCCTTGTATGAGCTGTATAAACAGGAAAAAACGACAGGTAAAATAAATTATCCGGAGGAGGCGTAAGCATGAGCCGCGAGGGTGAATTCCTGATCTATTGCATAGAGATCTATAAAGCCGCAAAATCCATGAACGGAAGGGATACGATGCGGCTTTTCAACAGATACCACGTCACGGAATATGTAAAACGTTATTTCGGCGCTTTGCATACGACCGGAGAAAAATACATTATCGAGGATATTGATTCGTTTATTGCCGCGGCAAAAAACGTAACATAAAAACGCCTGACGGAAAAATCCGACAGGTGTTTTTCATCGCATTAAAGATACTGCCGAAGTTCGTCCGCGAGGCGCTGCTCGCACCTGATGAGCTTTTCGGCGGCATTTTTCGCCTTCGGCTCGGCGTGAGGATACATATTCACGTATTCGCTGAGCTTTTCCACGCCCATCGTGCAGCCGTCGTACATGAGCTTCGCGGTGGTCTCGTCGCCGTCGTCCACCATCATTTTCGCGCCGACCTTTATTTTGGACATCGCCGAGGCGATGATATTCGGCTCCTTGCCCGGCGCGTTCTTCTCGTCGAGCATTTCTTTGATCTCTCTGCCGATGCGCTCGTGCTCGGAGATGCTCCCCCGCAGCATATCGCGCAGCTCCTCGTTATCGGCGCGGTCGGCGGCGTCGTTGAGCGATTCCACCGACATTTTCACGCCCGAGTCGCACTCCTGCAATATTTTTACCGTATCGTGTTCCGAAAACATGTTATCAAACTCCTTTTCGGAGATAGTGTTTCCGGAAGATCAGAAATTATGTATCGCTTTCCGTACGAAGGCGGCCGTTCCGTCGCCGCCGGACGCGTCGATATTTTTTCTGAAACGCTCGTCGCCGACGTACATTTCGCCGAGACCGCGCAAAATCTCATCGGTGCAGGGATAATAATGCTCCGTGATGAAATCCTGCAGCTCCCCGACAAGCGCTTTCGCTTCCGGCGACTCAGGATCGCCGTTTTTTATTTCGCCGAAACGCGCGAAAATGCTCATCATGCCGTCGGCAAGGGCGTTTTTCTCTTTTTCGCTTCTGTTTTTTTCGCGTTTTTCGCTCTCTTTATAAGCGGAGGTACCGCCCCAGCGCTCTTTGGCCTCCTTGGCGTAATTTTCGAGTTCCGAATTATCGAATGCGTTGAAATCCATACCGTAAGTTCCTTTCTGCGTCATATCGCGTATCAATGAAATAAGCCGTTCGGTGCGCTCCTTTTTCAGCTCTAACATTTTCAGTTGTTCCCTCATCGCCGCTCCGATATCGAAGTCCGGCGCATCGAGGATGTTTTTTATGTCCGCGAGCGGAAAATCCAGCTCCCGAAAAAAAAGAATGCTCTGCAGACGCGCAAGATCCTTTTCGTCGTACAGCCGGTAGCCGGCGTCCGACGTTTTCGCGGGCTTCAGAAGTCCTATCTCGTCGTAATGATGGAGAGCGCGCACGCTCACGCCCGCCAGCTTGCTTACCTCGTGAACGGTCTTCATCGTCGATCACCTCCGTAATTATTTCGGTAAATTTATGTTTGAAGCGCTTTGCGGAGGCACTTCTAGTAGGGTGCGTCGCCCTCGACGCACCGCATGGGAGCGTGCGGAGCACCACGAAATATAAGTTACTTTTGTTTTGTTTGGTTGTTTACAAGCCGTGCAATTACAACGAATTTGAGCAATCCGTTGTTTGTTTCTTTCGTTGCCCTCCGGGCGCTCCCATGCGGTTCGCCGAGGGCGGCGAACCCTACGTGCTCCCGCAACTGCGAAGCCGCCAACCTGCCATTTATCGTTCTGTCTTAATAATAAACTATGACGTAACGTGAGAGTCAAGAGATTTTAAATATTTTTTTGTTATTGATTTCTTAATATTTATATGGTATTCTATAAGATACCAAATTATCGGAGGAAATCACGATGAAGAAATTTATTGCGATCATACTTTGTTTTGCCATGCTGCTTCCCATAGCGATGCTCCCCGCGGGCGCCGCAGAGAAGAAAGCGCCCCTTCTCACCGTTGCCAACGACGACGATGAGATCAAGAGCGCCTTTGCCGACGGCGAAAACAGCCTTATCGTTTTCGTTACCGGTATCGGACAGTCCTGGTCTTATCTTTTCGACGAATCCTACGTACAGGACGGCGCTTTCGCAAACGGCGACCTGCACGATTATGAGAACTACGCGCCCCTCATCGCCGACGGCGAATATATGACGCGCTGGAATCTCTTCAACAACTATTTCGACGAGGCTCTGAAAGACCCCACCACGCTCAAAGCGATCATCGGCGCGGTGCTGCAGCTCCTCTTCGGCGCGTTCACCAGAAAGAACATGGTAAGCGACAAGAACGTTTACGATATCGTGAACGGCATGTTCCATTTCAACATCGTTGACGAAAACGGCAAGTGCGATCCCAGAGTCGTCACGCCCCGCTACACGATGCCCGTAGCCGATTATCCCGTAGGCAAAGACGGCGAGAGCGAAGCGAAGGATCGTTTCTACGGCTCCATCCCCTGCAAG
The DNA here is from genome assembly GCA_045616815.1 of Acutalibacteraceae bacterium. GTDB lineage: Bacteria > Bacillota > Clostridia > Oscillospirales > Acutalibacteraceae > RUG806. Next base: position 1,704 of record JAZLHN010000115.1, on the reverse strand, counting down.
GAGATCGCCGAAGAAATGCTCGGTGCCGACTTTGAAAAGTATCTTTACTGCTACAACTACTGCGCTTTCTCCTACACCTCCCAGAACATCGAAGGACTCCATGAGTTCGTGGAGACCATCCTCGCAAACAACACGGTAGGTGCCGAAAAGGTCATCCTTGTTCCCATGAGCATGGGCGCTTCCGTTGTAAGCGCGTATCTTGCCAAATATCCGAACGTTGCCGACAACCACGTGAAAAAGGTAGTCAGCATCGTAGGCTGCTGGAAGGGCAGCGAGGTCGTTTACGACCTTCTCACTCAGCACTATGCCGACAATTCCCCCGACCTGTTCTACAACGGTCTGATCGCCGAAATGATCGGCGAGCCCTGGGGTTATCTCGTAAACTTCGTGCTTCGTTTCTTCTCGAAGCCCGCTCTTAGGGCCTTCATCGACCAGGCGCTCGGCGCTATATGCGACGTGATCCTGCTGAACACTCCCTCGCTCGTAGCCCTCGTTCCCGACGGCGACTATGACGAGATCAGAGAAATGATCCCCTCCGAAAAGGTGAAAGCGGAGACCGATTTCTATCACAACGCGCAGGTAACGCTGAAAGAGCGTCTTGCCGCTCTCGAAGAGCAGGGCGTGACCTTCTCGTTCATCGCGGGCTACGGCCTTCCCTACGGCGCCATCACCTCCGACTACACCGCTTTCGGCTTCATGTATCATTCCGAGCGCACCAACTCCGACGAGATCATCGACATCTCCTCCACCGCGCCCGGCACGAAATTCGTTCCCTACAACCAGCAGTTTGCCGACGAAGCGGGCAGAGAGCTCTCTCCCGATAAGTCCATCGACATCGCGGACACCTATTACAAGGACTCCACCTGGTATTTCAAGGGCCAGAAGCACGAGCTTGAATACAACAACGCGGCCATCGAGCTTGCCATCAACATCGCGGTAGGCAACATCACCACCATCGAAGACTGCGACGACCTCGAAGAGGACGGCTTCTACTATCCGCAGTTCAACGGCGCGAGAAACGTGAAGAGCCTCAAGAGGGATTACATCCCCGCTCTTGAACAGTATCTTGCCGCCGGCGGCACTCTTACGGCCGAACAGCAGGCGCTGTATGACGAAGTGCTCGCCATGCTCGACAACACCGTGCTTGATTACGATAAGGACAACCTCCTCATCGACAGCTTCTATTCCATGCTCGTCGATCTCGGTCTGAAGGGCGCTCCCTCGCAGCCCTCCGGCTTCGAGACCTTCTTCAACAACGCGCTCAAGAAGGGCAACGACCTCACCTACAAAATCTTCGGCGCCAAGGGCTTCCTTGATTTCATAACGCCCGTTTGCTGATACAAAATTTATCCCGTCGGAAAACCGGCGGGATTTTTTTGTGATAATTTTTGTTTGAAGCACGAAGCGAATAAAAAGTTTCGCCCGCCTTTTCAAAGGCGGCAAGGTCAAGGAGCAGCGCTCCTTGTCGCGCTTCGCAAAGCGCGAAAATCTTGTGCTTCAAAAAGCGCAGGAAGGGAGGAAAAATTATCCGGCGGATGATTTTTCCGTGGGGAACCCTCGCCGGGGGTTCCCCTATGCGTAGTATTAAAAATCTGCCATACCTGTATTTTACTTGCTTAAATAAATGCTCGTGCGTAACATCAACAATATTCTGATTTTTTTCTTCAAAGGTGCTTCGCACTTAAAAACCCCCGGCCAGGGTTT
>JAZLHN010000114.1:0-9368 GCA_045616815.1 Acutalibacteraceae bacterium | reverse complement strand
GGGGGAATCGTAGCCGCATATCGTAAAAAATCCCGTATCGGGATACTTCTCCGGCAGGGAGCGGAGCGCCTTTTTGTACTCATAGTCCTCGTCGGTGAGCTTCCGTATCTTTTCCCGCGCGGGGTCGGAGAGATATTTTTCCCGCAGCTCCGGGTAATCTTCCGCGGGCACGAGGCTCCACATCATGGAGCTGTTCACGATCACCGCTTCCGCCGCGCCGTCCACGGTTTTGTTCACGGCGTCCTTCAGCACCTTCCCCGGTACCAGAGAGAGCAGCTTTGCGAATTTTTCTCCGGTCTCGTCCCCGAGAATGACCTTGAAAAAGCCGCGGTAATCGTCGGAATTGACCTTGCCCTTGAGAATGTCGGAGCACATCACGGAGCCGTTGTAAGCAGGCACGATGGCGACCACGCGGTGCAGCTTTTCTGCGCCGTATCTGCCGAGGTAAAAGGTCGTGACCGCGCCTCCCATGCTCACGGGGATCAGATTTACCTTGTCGTGCCCGGTCTTTTCAAGCACGGAGTTTATGAACCGGTCGAGCCTTTCGCAGGTGTCGTCGATCTGACTGAAAATATTGTAGGAAAAATAGAAAAGATGATCTTCGCCGATGACTTCGCCCAGCTCCCGGACCGGCACCTGGGAATAGATGAATCTTTTGTCCCGTTCGCTGCAGCCGCTTACCGGCTCCGGAAATTCGGTCAGTTTTACGTTGTGTTTCGGAGTGCCGTCCGGCAGGGAAGCGTTCACGTCGAGCTCTCTTTTTACGGCGGCTTTCAGCTTGTCCGTAAAGCCCGCGTCACGGCGCAGGAGCATCATTTTCAGCGCCGGGCGCAGAAGCGTCTTTTTCAGCCGCTCCGTGTTGAACTGCAGCGGCCACGCTCTGCCGATCACGCCGCCGGTTTCGTCTGTCTCAAAGCTTTCGAATTGTCCCAGCCCGTGTACGATCACGGCGGGGGTGTAAGGACATCCGCATTTCATGGCAAAAACCTCTTTGTCGTTTTATCGGTAATTCGTTACGTTCACGCCGAGCAGCTTATCGTAGTCCACAACGTGGAAAAGCGAGCCGTCGTCGAACGGATAGACGAAGATATCCTCCGCCTCGTTGTCGGGCGAGCACATCGTCCTTTCAAACGCGACGCTCACGTTTCCGCTTGCAAGCTCCACGGCGTACACGGTCTCGGTCACGGAATTGCTCACGTCGGCGGAGAGATAGAGAACGCCGTCGTACACCGCGCCGCCCTGCAGCTTATTGAGCGTTTCGCTCAGCGGGACGGTGCCGAGAAATTCCATCGTTTTGAGGTCGTATCGAAGGATCTCTTCCGCGCCGTTGTATCGGGAGGTGTAGAAATATCCGTTCTCCTCGTCCGCGGCGCACCACGGGATGCCGTCGGTGAGCTTATCGCAGGTCAGTTCGTAACAGATGCCCGTGTATTCGAGCGTTTCCTTATCATAGAGCAGCACGAAATTATGCTCGTAGCCGTTGTCGGTCTTGCCCTCCACGGGGGCGTAGATACTGCCGCCCGCCGTGTCGATGCCGCCGATGTGGTTGCTGCCGTAGGCTTTGGTGAATTCACGCGGCACGGCGACGTGATTGCTTTTTACGCGGTGGAAATTCCCGTCCCATTTCGCAAGGGACGTCATGTTGAGCGCCGCAACGGAGCCGGAGGAATAGTAATATTCGCCGTCATAGCACATGCCCTGCGCGGCACACAGCGCGTCGGCGACGAGAAGTCTGTCCTGCCCTGTTACCTCGTGTCCCTGCGTAGCCGCAGGCGCGGACATGCCGAAAAGATACGTGAAAAACAGGGTAACGGAAGCAAAAAACGCAGTGATCTTCGCAAAAAAAGCAGTCATAAAACATTCTCCTTTTTCATTTCTGTACCCACTATAGCAGAAAAAAAGCGGGAAAGGAATATATTTTTTCAAATCAGGGAATTTAATGCTTCCGTTATGAAAAGTTCATCCGAAATATCTTGACAAGCCGTTGTCTTAGGATTATAATTCTTTACAATAAAAGCTGTGACGAAGACGGATAAACGCGAGTAGCTTTCAGAGAGCCGGGGAGGGTGCGATCCCGGCAGTGAAAAGGTTTGAATTCCCATCACTTCCGAGCCGGAGAATGAACGGCGGTTTCGCTTAGTAGTTTTTCCCGTTTCGCCGCGTTAAGGCGTAAGGCTTATTGGAGCCGGAGGGGCGCGAAAGCGCAATTTGAGTGGTACCGCGGGTATGATTTTTATACTCGTCTCAAGAAAACGTTCTTGAGACGGGTTTTTTTGTTTATAATATTACAACAGTGAAGGGGCGGCAATATGGGCACACAGACGAATTCACAGTTATTTGAAATAGCGGAACGTATCAAGGAGATGCGTGAGATACTCGGCTTCACCGTCACGGAGATGGCGGAGGCCGCCGAAGTGACCATCGACGATTATATACGTTATGAGAGCGGCGAGGCGGATCTGCCTTTCTCGTTCATACATAAATGCGCTCTCACGTTCGGCATCGAGCTGACGGAGTTGCTGGAGGGCCGCGCCGCGCGTCTTTCGAGCTACACCGTGACCCGCAAGGGACAGGGTCTGCAGACCGCGAAGGAAGAGGGCATCACCATCCAGGATCTCGCCCCCAAGTTCAAAAACAAGATCGCCGAGCCCTACTGGGTGCGCTACGAGTATTCCGAGGCGCAGCAGGATTCCCCCATCCATCTCACCAAGCATTCGGGGCAGGAATTCGACCTCGTTATTTCCGGTTCGCTGATGGTGCAGGTAGGCACCAACAAGGAAGTGCTCCACGCGGGCGACAGCATCTACTATAATTCCTCCACGCCTCACGGCATGATCGCCGTGGAGGGCGAGGACTGCGTTTTCTGTGCCGTGGTGCTTGCCGGCGAGGAAACGAGCGAAGCGGAGATCCGGAAGAGCGTGGTCGAGGCACGTCCCGCTACGCGTCTCATTTGCGAAAAATTCGTAAAGACCAAAGAAGACGAAAACGGCTGCCTCGAAAGCATCGACTTCGTAAACGCCGATACGTTCAATTTCGGCTTCGACGTGGTGGACGCCATCGCGGAAAAATATCCCGAGAAGCTCGCCATGCTCCATATCGCGAAGGATAAGACCGAACGGCGCTTCACCTACAAGGATATCAAGAGAGAATCCGCCCGCGCCGCGAACTATTTCAAGTCTCTCGGCATCAAAAAGGGCGACAAGGTCATGCTGGTGCTCAAACGCCGCTATCAGTTCTGGTTCTGCATGGTGGCTCTGCATAAATTAGGCGCGGTCGCCATCCCTGCCACGTTCCTGCTCAAGGAGCACGATCTTACCTACCGCTTCAACGCGGCGGGCGTCAAGGCGATCGTCTGCACGTCGGACGACGGCTTTACCGATACCGTGGAGGAGTCCGCCAAGGTCAGCCCGAGCCTTGAGCTCAAGATCTGCGTGGGCGACGCTCCCGACGGCTGGCACGATTTCGACGCCGAATATCAGATCTTCTCGAGCTCGTTCAAGCGCTCGGAGGATACTCCCTGCGGAAACGACACGGCGCTCATGTTCTTCTCCTCCGGCACGACGGGCAATCCGAAGATGGTGGAGCATAAGCACACCTACGCGCTCGGTCATTTCGTCACGGCGAAATACTGGCATTGCTGCGAGCGCGACGGCCTGCACTTCACGATCTCCGACACCGGCTGGGGCAAATCCCTCTGGGGCAAGCTCTACGGTCAGTGGCTGTGCGAGGGCGCGGTGTTCGTTTAGGATTTCGACCGCTTCAACGCCGCCGACATCATGCCGATGTTCAAAAAGTACAATATCACCACCTTCTGCGCGCCGCCCACGATGCTGCGCATGATGATAAAGGACGATCTTTCGCAGTACGATTTCTCGTCGCTCCATCACATGACCACGGCGGGCGAGGCGCTCAATCCCGAGGTCGCCAAGCAGTTCAAGAAAGCGACCGGACTCGAGATCGCCGAGGGCTTCGGCCAGACCGAGACCACCCTCACCGTCGCCAATCTCTACGGCAGCCGCGTGAAGATCGGCTCCATGGGTAAGGCGTCGCCCCAGTACGCCGTGGATATCGTCGATCCGGACGGCAACACCGTACCGAACGGCGAGACCGGCGAGATCGTCATCAGAATGAACGAGTGCTCCTGCGTGGGTCTGTTCAAGGACTATTACAAGGAGGATGAGCTTACCTCTGCCTGCATGCGCGACGGTCTCTATCACACGGGCGATACCGCATGGCGGGACGAGGACGGCTATTTCTGGTACGTGGGCCGAGTGGACGACGTGATCAAGTCCTCCGGCTACCGCATCGGGCCGTTTGAGATCGAGAGCGTCATCATGGAGCTTCCCTACGTTCTGGAATGCGGTGTTTCCGCGGCTCCGGACGAGGTCAGAGGCCAGATCGTCAAGGCGAGCATCGTGCTCACCAAGGGCACCGAGCCTACCGAAGAGCTCAAAAAAGAGATCCAGAACTACGTCAAACAGCACACGGCGCCTTATAAGTATCCGCGTCTCGTCGTATTCAGAGACGAGCTTCCCAAGACCGTGAGCGGAAAGATCATAAGGAATAAACTCTGATATCAAAAGTTTTAATTAAGATATAAATAACTATTTGTTGACAAAATAACAAGGCTGATTTATAATATCATTCGATAAAGGTTTTGACGAAGAGGACCCGAACGAAACGGAACCCCAGAGAGGCGGGCAAAGGTGAGAGCCGCCGTTCATCGCCGTTCACGGCCGTAGCTTCCGAGCCGGGAGAAAGAAAACCGCAAGGCCAGTAGAATCTCCCCGTGACTGCCGCGTAAAGGCATAAGGCTTATTGGAGCCTGAGGGGCGCGAAAGCGCAATTTGAGTGGTACCGCGGGTATAAAATTTATGCTCGTCTCAAAGTATTTCGGCTTTGGGACGAGTTTTTTGTTTTGCCGGAGGCAAAACAAGAGTTAAGAGTTGAGAGTTAAGAGTTGAGTTAAGGAAATCGCTTATGCGATTTGATCTTATGCCGGATCTTTTTCATTCGTGCAGCTCCCTCGCAGCTTATTAACGCTTTTTCAAAGTACGACTCTGGATATGGAGGGCATTTTCAAAATGGCACAGATAACCGGTCTTGATTTCAAGATCCAGGAGATGGCGGCCCGAATCAAGGAGCTGCGTGAGATCGAAGGCTACACCACCTATGAAATGGCGGCGAAGACCGACGTTTCCAACGAAGAATATATCAACTGTGAATCCGGTTCGAGCGATCTGAACTTCGCGTTCATCTATCGCTGCGCTCTCGCGCTGAACGTGGACGTGACCGACATCATCGAAGGCCACAGCCCCACGCTTAAATCCTTCACCGTGACCCGGGCCGGCGCGGGGCAGGAGATCGCGAACGCGCACGGCATGACCTATTATAACCTTGCCTACGCTTTTCAGAACAGGATCGCGGAGCCTCTGTACGTCAAGAGCAAATTCGACGAAGAGGCGCAGCATAAGGATATAGAGCTCACCACCCACGACGGGCAGGAGCTCGACCTCGTCATCGACGGGCATCTTTTAGTGCAGGTGGGCGAGCACCGCACCACCTTAGGCCCCGGCGACAGCATTTATTTCGATTCCTCCACGCCTCACGGCATGATCGCCGTGAACGGCGAGGACTGCAATTTCTACGCCATCGTGCTCAATCCCACGGGCGAGCCGATCCCGGAGCTTACCAAGGCGAAGACCGCTCTTCCCGACGTGCAGCCCGAGGTCAAAAAAGACACCAAGGCAAGAATTTATCAGAAATACATCGACGTGGAGGAAAACTCCAAGGGCACGCCCACGTCCATCAGATTCAAAAATACCGAAAACTTCAACTTCGCCTTCGACCTCGTGGACGCTCTTGCCGAAAGAGAGCCCGAGAAGCTTGCGATGCTCTACGTTGCGCGCGATAAGACCGAACACCGCTTCACCTTCAAGGATATGAAGAAGGCGTCCGCGCAGTGCGCAAACTACTTCAAGTCCCTCGGCATCAAGAAGGGCGACCGCGTCATGCTCGTGCTCAAACGGCATTATCAGTTCTGGTTCGCGATGCTCGGCCTCAACAAGCTCGGCGCCATCGCCATCCCCGCAACCTGCCAGCTGCAGCAGCACGACTTTGAATACCGCTTCAACGCCGCGCAGATCGGTACCATCATCTGCACCGCGGACGGCGAATCCGCCAATCAGGTCGACCTCGCGTGCGAAAACTGCCCGAGCATAAAAAATAAGCTCATCGTGGGCGGCGAGCGCGAGGGCTGGTCGAGCTTCGACGACGCGTATACGCTGTTCAGCTCCCATTATGAGCGCAAGGCGGACGCGCCCGGCGGCGATGATTTCATGCTCATGTTCTTCACCTCCGGCACCTCGGGCTATCCGAAGCTCGCGGCGCACAACTATAAATACGCTCTCGGGCATTTCCACACCGCGAAATACTGGCACACCGCCGACGCCGAGGGACTGCACTTCACGATCTCCGACACCGGCTGGGCGAAGGCCATGTGGGGCAAGCTCTACGGTCAGTGGCTGTGCGAGGCGGCGATCTTCGTTTACGATTTCGACCGTTTCGACGCCGCCGACATCATGCCGATGTTCGCCAAATATCAGATCACCACGTTCTGCGCGCCTCCCACGATGCTGCGCATGATGATCAAGCAGGATATCTCCAAATACGATTTCTCGTCCGTCAAGCACATGACCACCGCGGGCGAGGCGCTCAACCCCGAGGTCTACCGGCAGTTCGAAAAGCTCACGGGCTTACAGATCTTAGAGGGCTTCGGTCAGTCCGAAAGCACCATGATCATCGGCAATCTCGTGGGCGCGAAGCATAAGCTCGGCTCCATGGGCAAGCCCGCTCCTATCTACGACGTCGCTCTGATGAACGCCGACGGCGAGCTCGTTCCCGACGGCGAAACGGGCGAGATCGTGGTCAACGTGAAAAACGGCGCTCCGTGCGGTCTGTTCACCGGCTACTACGGCGATAAGGAAAAGACCGACGAAGTATGGCACGACGGCTGGTATCACACCGGCGACGCCGCGTGGAGAGACGAGGACGGCTACTACTGGTACGTGGGCCGCGTAGACGACGTTATCAAATCCTCCGGCTACCGTATCGGGCCGTTCGAGATCGAAAGCGTCATCATGGAGTTGCCCTACGTGCTTGAATGCGGCGTTTCCGCGGCTCCGGACGAGGTCAGAGGCCAGATCGTCAAGGCGAGCATCGTGCTCACCAAGGGCACCGAGCCCACCGAGGAGCTGAAGAAGGAGACCCAGAACTACGTCAAGCAGCGCACGGCTCCCTATAAGTATCCGCGTCTCGTCGTATTCAGGGACGAGCTTCCCAAGACCGCCACGGGCAAGATCCAGAGAAACAAGCTTTGATATGAAAAGAGTCAATATATTCTGCGGGCATTACGGCAGCGGCAAGACCAATATCGCCGTAAACTACGCAAAGTACATAAAATCGCAGGGCTTCGATACCGCCATCGCCGATATCGACATCGTGAACCCCTATTTCCGCAGCAAGGACAGCGAAAAGGAGCTCACGGACTTAGGTATCCGCGTGATCTCCCTGCCGTTCGCGAATACGAACGTCGATCTGCCGAGTCTTCCGAGCGAGGTGTATTCTCTCGTGCAGAACAGAAGCGTTCACGCCGTATTCGACGTCGGCGGCGATGACCGGGGCGCTTACGCTCTCGGGCGTTACGTTCCCTATATCCTCGAGGAGAACGATTTCGAGATGTTTTTCGTCGCGAACTTTTTCCGTCCGCTGACGCAGACCCCGGAGGATGCGTTCACCGTTCTGAAGGAGATCGAGGGCGCGTGCGGCATCCCGTTCACCGCGATCGTCAACAATTCCAATTTAGGTGAGGAAACGACGTTTGAGAATATCGCGTCCACGTTCAAAAAAGCGGAAAAGCTCTCGGAGCTTTCCGGTCTCCCCATAGCGTTCACCTGCGCCGAAAAAAGTATATCCGCGGAAAATACGTTTCCGCTCGACTTACAGCAAAAATATTTTTAAGGAAGTGAGTATATGGCAAAGGTTACCTTCAACACCGATATATGCAAGGGCTGCGGTCTGTGCGTAACGGCCTGTCCGAAAGGTATCATCACCATAGCGAAAGACAAGATCAACAAAAAGGGCCATTCGCCCGCCGAGATCACCGATCAGGAAAAGTGCATCGCGTGCGCGTTCTGCGCCACCATGTGCCCCGACTGCGTGATCACGGTCGAAAAGTGAGGTGCCGAATATGAGTGAAAAAGTATTGATGAAGGGCAACGAAGCCATCGCGGAGGCCGCTATCAGAGCCGGCTGCCGTCATTACTTCGGTTATCCGATCACCCCCCAGACCGAGGTCGCCGCCTATATGGCAAAGAGAATGCCCAAGATCGGCGGCACGTTCCTGCAGGCGGAGAGTGAAATTTCCGCCATCAACATGGTGTACGGCGTTTCTTCCTCCGGCAAGAGAGTCATGACGTCCTCTTCGAGCCCCGGAGTATCGCTGAAGCAGGAGGGTATCTCCTACATCGCGGGCGCGGATCTGCCCGCTCTCATCGTGAACGTTCAGCGCGGAGGCCCCGGCCTCGGCGGTATCCAGCCCAGCCAGTCGGATTATTTCCAGGCTACCAAGGGCGGCGGTCACGGCGACTATCATCTGATCGTTCTCACGCCCGCCTCCGTACAGGAAATGGCGGATATGACGGCTCTCGCCTTCGACCTTGCGCATAAACACCGTATGCCCGCCATGCTTCTTGCCGACGGCACGATGGGTCAGATGATGGAGCCCGTCGAGCTGCCCGAGGAACACGTGAACACCGTGGAGAAACCCTGGGCGGTCACCGGCACGAAGATGGAGAGAAAGCACAATATCGTCAATTCTCTGTATCTCGTTCCCGAAGAGCTGGAAAAGACCAACTTCGAGCGCTACGAAAGATATAAATACATCGAAGAAAACGAAGTAAGATACGAAAGTTACATGATGGACGACGCGGAATACTGCATCGTTGCCTTCGGCATCGCGGCAAGAGTTTCCAAAAACGCCGTCAACGAGCTGCGTAAACAGGGCATCAAGGCGGGTCTCATCCGTCCCATCACCGTATGGCCTTTCCCCGTGAAGCCCATCCGCGAAGCCGCCGACAAGGTCAAGGCGTTCGTTTCCGTGGAGCTTTCCATGGGTCAGATGATTGACGACATCAGACTCGCCGAAAGCTGCAAGAAACCGGTCAGCCTCTGCCACCGCGCAGGCGGCATGATCCCCAGCTACGATATGATCGTGGACAAGATCCACAAAATGATGGGAGGTGAATTCTGATGGCAGTGGTTTTTGAAAGACCGAAGAGTCTGACCGACAAGGAATTCCATTACTGTCC
>JAZLHN010000113.1:0-3560 GCA_045616815.1 Acutalibacteraceae bacterium | reverse complement strand
ATGTTAAGAGGCAATGTTGTAATATAATAAATATGGGAGCTCTTAATATAATTGCGCCGCAGGCCATTCATTATGAATTATGAATTATGAATTATGAATTCAGCATTATACATTCTTTTTTTCGCGTGTAAACAACAATTTCCCTTTCAAAGGAGAGTATTATCATGTCCCAGTTCATAGCGATCTTTACGAGCATCATCTCCATGTTCATGATGATGTTTACCGATTTCGGAGGAAGTGATTACGTGAAGCTTACGAATATAAAGGATACCGCCTACATGGTGTGTCACAAAAACGAGGTCTGCGCCGAGCGTCACACCGGCACGCCCTCCGACGAGGTATTCACCGGGGAAGAAGCCTATTCACTCGACGATACCGCCGTTATCATCAAAGAAAAAGGGAAGGACTTCAAGCTCCTGAACCTCACCGACATCCATTTTTCGGACTACGGCTACCGCTTTTTCCTGAACCCCGACCATGAGCTTCTCATGCGCCGCATGATCGAGACCGAAAAGCCCGATATGATCATGCTCACGGGCGATATGGTGTGCGGCAGCGACGGCGGCTCGGACTACTATTCCATCCGCCGCATCACCGATATGCTCGAAAGCTACGGCATCCCGTGGGCGCCCGTCTTCGGCAATCACGACGACGAGGCCAACTGCGACTTAAATTACCTTGCCGACGTGATGATGAGCTCGCCCCACTGCCTCATGAAAAAGGGCGATCCCGAAATGGGCGTGGGCAACTATATCGTGAATATCGCCGAACAGAACGACGACGGCACCTTAAACGTCGTCAGCTCCCTTCTTTTCATGGACTCCCATCACTCCCAGCCGAACGAAAAACAGCAGAAGTGGGTCAAATGGGCGTGCGACGGCATCAACGCGCTGACGAATAATACGGCGGAAGTTTCCGTCATCATGCACATCCCGCTGCCCGAATATCAGTACGCCTACGATCAGTACTACGACGAGGCGGAAAAGAAATGGAAAGACGGCTCGAAGGGGTACGGCGAACGGCACGAATCCGTCTGCTGTGAGCGCGACGCAAACGGCGAGCCCGTACAGAGAGGCTTTTTCAACGTGCTCAAGGAAGCGGGCACCGTGAAGCACGTGATCTGCGGCCACGAGCACATGAATGATTTCTCCGTGGAATACGAGGGCATCCGTCTCACCTACTGCATGAAGCTCGGCCGTTCCTCCGGCTATCAGATCGGCTTCAACGGCGGCAGCGTTTTCACCTTCGACGGCGAGGGCATCGCGAAGATCGAGCACAAGTCGATCATCGCCGGATTTATGACAACGCTCGAAACGATAACGAGGTGATACTTATGGACTTTACAAAATACGTGAACGTTTTTCAGGGAAACGGGGAAATCGATCTGCCGAAGCCCGAGGGGATCGCGGCGAAGTGGTTTTTCATCAAAGCGGGCACGGGCAACACGTCCCCCGCGGCGACGCTCCCCTACGGCGCCATATCGGCGGCGCCCTATTCCGGCGGCTATCCCACCGGATACTTAAATCACAATCTCAATTCCCATTCCCGTCCCAATAAGTTCGAGGAGGGCAAAAAGCTGTTGGGCTTCGCCCACCTCCAGCAGTCCGGCACGGGCGCGATGGGCTACTACTATAATTACGCCGTGGTAAGCCCCGTTTACGACACCTCGCCCGAAAGAAGAGCCCCGCTGAACGAAACCGCGGAGCCAGGATACTATTCCTGCTGGTTAGAGAACATAAAATGCGAGCTGACGGCGACGCGCTTTGTGGCGTTCCACCGCTACACCTTCCCGCGCTCCGGCGGCGCCTTAAAGATCGACTTTACGAACAACGGCCTGAACATCCCGAATCAGCCTAAGGTGAAAGCCGAGGTAAAGCACCTTGCCGTTTACGATAAAAACACCGTTGTCGCCACCATCGTCGCCGAGGGCATCACGCTGTATTTCGCCGCGCGCTCGAACGGACTTTCCGCGGTCAACGGCGGCACGGCCATGTTCACCGATCCCGGCGCGAAAAGGCTCGTACTGCGCCTCTCCATATCGCTTCTGAGCGAAGAAAAAGCGCTCTCCCGCTTTGAGCCCGTTCTGTCCTTCGACGAGGCAAGGCAAGCGGCGCACGACGCATGGAATTCGCAGTTATCGAAGGTACAGATCAAGACCGACGACGAAACGCTCAAAGAGATCTTCTATTCCAACCTCTATCATTCCTACATAAAGCCCGCCGATTTCACGGGCGAGAGCTTCTTATACGATCCCGCAAAGCCCTTCTGCGCGGGCTTCTCCACCCTCTGGGATATCTACAAGACCCAGCTTCCGCTGATCTTTATGACCGACAAAGAAATGAGCGAAAAGATCGCGGAAACGCTGATGAGCCTCTGCGAAACGCTCGGCAATATCCCCAACTGCTTCGGGCTTTCGGAAAAATACAAGATGCACGCCATGCAGGCGCGTATGCTCGGCGACTACGCTCTGCTCACCGCGTACCGTTACGGCATCGCCATGGACGTCGACCGTCTGCTGAAAGTACTGGAGACCGATATCTACGCCGAGGACAAGACCGATTTCACGGTGGAGCACAAAACGAAGACGCACACCTGGACGCTCGACATGGCGGACGGCTGCGCTCTGACGGCGCAGCTCGCCAAAGAGCGCGGGGATGAGGCGCTGTATGAAAAATTACAGCCGCTCGCCGCTTTGTGGAGAAGCGTTTACGATGAAAAGACAGGACTTCTGCGCGATGATTCCGATTATTACGAGGGCACGCTTTACAACTATTCGTTCCGTCAGCACGTTTTCATGGACGAGCGTATCGCGCTGGCGGGCGGCAAAGAAAAATTCGTTGAGCTTCTGGATACCTTCTTCGGCTACGGCGCGCCCGACACCGTACAGCCCACCGACCCGAACGATTACGCCCCGGTCGCCGAGGGCATCAAGCTCGGCAGATTTGAGGGCTTCAACAACGAGTCCGACACCGAAACGCCGTTTTCTTACATTTACGCCGGCCGCCACGACCGCACCTGCGAGATCGTCCGCGCGGGCATGAAATATATGTTCACGACCGGCAGAGGAGGCCTCCCCGGCAACAACGACTCGGGCGCGCTTTCCTCCTACTACGTTCTCATGGCGTTCGGCCTCTTCCCCGTTGCGGGGCAGGATCTTTTCCTGATCGGCTCCCCCTTCGCCGACGGCGGAAGGATCGCGCTTTCGGGCGGGAACGTACTCGAAATCAAAGTAAACAACAATTCCGATGAAAATATCTACGTGGAAAAAGTTATCTTCAACGGCAAAGAAATCAAAGATCACCGCCTTCCCGCTAAAGAACTCATGCAGGGAGGAACCTTATCCTTCCTCATGACGTCGATCCCGCAGTAAACCGCAAACCGCTTGTTTCCGTAATTCGAAACAGGCGGAGGATAAACGATAAATTTTTGTTTAACGTTAAATGCATAATTCATAATGCATAATGCTGAATTAAGGAAATCGCTCACGCGATTTGAATTATAAATGTTAAGAGGCAATGTTGTAATATAATAAATATGGGAGCTCTTAATATAATTGCGCC
>JAZLHN010000112.1:0-4921 GCA_045616815.1 Acutalibacteraceae bacterium | reverse complement strand
CTCTCGACGTACTTTTGTACGCCTTCGGGCAAGCAAAAGCAAGGCTGAAGCCTTGCTTTTGCTCAGTTTGTCCGTTCTTCATCTTTTTTTCCTATCCCCTCAAAAGGGGGTGTAAAAAAACGAAAGTTTTTTTACACCCCCAATAGTTTTCAGTTTTAAGTTTTCAGTTTTCAGCCATGGAAGTTTATGTGTGTATAAGGCAAAACGGATCATTCAAGCGCAGAATGATAGAAATAAACAAAACATCAGTAATTTTTCTGACAACTAATTGCTGAAAACTGAAAACTGAAATTTTTGTTTAGCGGAACGCTAAACAAAAATTTACCGTTTTCCCCGCATATATATAAAACGACCGCCCGTCTATGAAGACGGGCGGTTTTATGTCCGGATTATAAGTCGATGGGAAGAAGAGAAGCCTTCTGCTTTTCGGGTTCCTTATATTCGGGATCCTCGGGCTTGTTCTGGGTAAGCTTCATGAAGTCGACCTTCTCGAGCGGCGTGTGAGGCAGATCGCGGAGAACGCGGATCTCACGCGGTACGCTGAACTTGGAGAAATTCTCCTCCACACAGGCGACCATCTTCTTCTTGTACTCTTCGATCTCCGCCTCGGTGGGAGGATTGTCCCCGAGCTGACGGAAGGAAACGTACATTCTGATAAGCTGCTTGCCGTTCGTATAACCGCGGGCAAGGCATACCTCGTTCACGAACGGGTATTCGGTGAGTTTCTTCTCGATATCGCTGGGATATACGTTGTAGCCGGAGATGATGATGATCCTCTTCTTTCTGCCGGAGAAGAAGAAGAATCCGTCCTCATCCACGTAGCCGAGGTCGCCGGAGCAGACCCACTGCTTGCCGTTTTCGTCGGTGTAAAGGCCGTCGCCTAATTTGGTCTTGTCGCCGTGATAATAACCCGCCATGATGGTGGGGCCGGAAATGACCATTTCGCCGATCTCGCCCACGGGCAGCTCGTTATGATCGTCGTCCCAGATCTTCATTTCCACGCCGAGCAGGGGCTTGCCGATCGAATTGGGCTTATATTCCCAGTTGGAGCAATGGCAGCAAACGGAGCCCACCTCGGTAAGGCCGTAGCCCTGGCGGAGCTTCGCGGGAGAACCGCTCTCTTCG
The DNA here is from genome assembly GCA_045616815.1 of Acutalibacteraceae bacterium. Taxonomy (GTDB): domain Bacteria; phylum Bacillota; class Clostridia; order Oscillospirales; family Acutalibacteraceae; genus RUG806. The sequence goes on along the minus strand of JAZLHN010000112.1, from coordinate 3,796 downwards.
AGCAGCTTGTTGAAATCGTCGAGCCACGTCTGAGGCGCGTCGTCGCCGCCGCAGAACGCCATACGGAAGTCCTTCAGATACTTCGGGTTGAACTTCTTGTCGTCCATCAGCTTCTTGAACATGACAGGGATACCGACCATGGCGATGACCTTGTTATCGCGCATAAGGCGGGATACTAACTTCGCGTCGTACTGCATGAGCGGGATAAGTCTCGCGCCGTTGCACATCGCCATGTGGGTGGCAAGGCAGAGGCCGAAGCAATGGAAGAGCGGGAGCACGATGATCTCGCACTCTTCGCCGGGACGGTGGATACGGTCGATCCTCGAAACGCGGCAGGCAAGCTCGTTGATGGCGCGGGAGGTGAGCATGATGGTCTTGCTCTTGCCGGTGGTACCGCCGCCGTTCAGATAAACGGCGATATCGTCGGGATCGCAGTCCGGCTTTACGTTCGCTTTCGAGAAACGCTTGACGGCGGTCATATAGTCCTCACGGTTTTTGATCTCCGGGAACTTTTTCTTCATGATGAATTCGCCGGCTTTGGTGCCGGTGGCTTTCACGACGTTACCGTAGTCGGAGCTGTGGCATACGATGCAGGGAAGGCCGGATTCGTTGATCACGTCAACGTACTTCCGGGAAAGAAGGTCGAGGATCATGACGCACTTGGAATGTCCTTCCTCGATCGCCTCTTTGAGAGACTCGGGGGGAAGCAGCGGATGCACGAAATTCACGATCACGCCGATCTTGTTGAAGGCGTAAAACGCCGCGATGCTCTGCACGGTCGTGGGCATGAACACGGTAACGACGTCGCCTTTGGAAAGGCCGAGCTCTATTCTCGCGTAAGCGGCGAGAGCGTCTACGTCGTTCAGGAACTCCGACTTCCATATCTTCTTGCTGAAATGCTGCATGGCGTAGTATTCGCCGTACATGTCGGTGCAGTCGAGCCAGTATTCATAGCAGCTCTGGTTCTCAACGGGCTTCATGTTGGTGACTTCTCTGTTGGCACCAAGGTTGAATTCTTTGATAGTATCCATTTTTTCATCTTCCTGTTTTCAGAATGTTGCGTTTTTTTAACAACTTTCGCTGTCCCTTTAACAGCTTGTTCACAATTATATCACACAGGCAACAAAAAGAAAATCGTCCGTTTTCAGCCGTTTTCGGACTAAAAACAGACGATTTTTGTTAAAAATGTATCAAATTCATAATTTGTTTTTATTTTATTATGTAGTTTATTAATTCTTTTCGTGCCGATACGTCCAATTTATCGAAAATATTGCGGAGATGCGCCCGCACACTGTTTACGGAAATGTTAAGGAATTCCCCGATCTCGGTATTGCTCAGTCCTCTGGACGCGAGCATAGCGATATTCATCTCCGTGACCGTCAGTTTGTCGGTCGTGCAGTCGCCTGTGAGCTCGTTATGGATGAGCACCCAGTTTTTATGATAATTGGCGGCCAGCTCGGAGATTTTCTTATATTCGGCGGGAGCCTCGCGCTTCAGACATTTCTCGAGCATCCCGGAGAGCATCGTCCGGTGCTCGGCGAAGGGCATATACAGCCGGTCGGCTTTCGCCGCCTCCCACGCGTTCCGGAAATAATACTCCGCTTTCGTCCATTCGCCGCGGCAGATATAGCCGATGCTGATGATGAGCGAAAGATAGATTTCGGATACGGGGCATTTTTCATTGATCGTGATCAGCGTTCCTTCCGCGAGCCCGATCGCCCGTCCGCAGTCGCCGTTCAGGATCAGATAATGCGCGAAGGCGTAAACGGCCATGGCGCGCAGCTCGTCGGGAACGGCAAACGCGGTAACTGCCATCGGCGGCAGAACGATCTTATTTCTGTCGTGCGTAAGGATATTGAAAAACAGATTGGAAAATTCCAGTGTTTTTTTGCTCTCGGGGCTGATCCCCTCGATGGCGGAGGCCGCGGAAAGGAACAGATTGACGGTTTTTATCCGGTCGATATTTCCGAGCGGGATCGCCGTGATCACGTCGATGAGATACAGAGCGGCAAGGCTCTCCGTGCTTTCTCTCACGGAAGGATCCGTCATGAGCCCGGCGGCTTTTTCGGGATAACCGCGATAGTATTCCAGCTCCGCCGCGCAGATCGTCTTCCGGAGCTCATCCGGCTGAGAAGCGCAGAATTTCTCCGCCGACCCGCGGGCAAAGCTGCCGCCGGTCAGCCGGAACGGATTATTTTTCAGCGCGGTAACGACGTTTTCTTCCGCCGTTCCCGAAAAGGGGGCGCTCATCATAGGTATCTCCCGTTTCTTTATTCGACGACCTCGCCGATGAGGTCGTATTCGTTGGTATCGGTGACCTCCACGTCTACAAAATCGCCGACGTCGAGGTCTTTATGCGAAACGAAGCAGATGGTCGAGTCGATCTCCGGCGCGTCCATCCACGTTCTGCCCGTGTAGGAATCGGTATAGCCGTCGTAGTCCTCCACGACGCACCTGTGCACCGTGCCGATGAGGTCGCGCTGCTTGTCGGTGAAGATGTCGTACTGCTGCTCCATGATGATCTCGCCGCGGTGCTGCGCTGTCTCACGGTCGACCTGATCCGGCATTTCGGCGGCTTTGGTGCCCTCTTCCGCCGAATAGGCAAAGCAGCCGAGACGGTCGAACTTCGCTTCCTCCACGAATTCGCTGAGGGTGGTGAACGCCTCCTCGTCCTCGCCCGGAAAACCGGTGATGAACGTGGTGCGGATGATGCAGTCCGGCATATAGGAACGGATCTTCTTTATGAGCGCGAGCAGGCTTTCCTTGTCGCCCACACGGTTCATGGCTTTTAAGATCCTGCCGTCGGCGTGCTGCAGGGGAAGATCTATATAATTGAGTATCTTGTCGTTGTCGCGCATGACCTCCAGAAGCTCGTCGGTCAGGCGGTCGGGATAGCAGTACAGAAGACGTATCCACTCGATGCCGTCGATCTTCACAAGCTCTCTGAGCAGGTCGGCGAGCTTTAATTCACCGTAGATATCCAATCCGTAGCGGGTGGTATCCTGCGCGATAACGATGAGCTCCTTCACACCGTTTGCGGCGAGCATTTGAGCCTCGTCCACGATGTTTTCGATCGTGCGGCTGCGGAACGGCCCGCGGATCGCGGGGATCGCGCAGTAAGTGCAGCAGTTGGAGCAGCCGTCGGATATTTTGAGATACGCCCAGTATTCGGGCGTGGTGAGGATACGTTCCCCCTCGAGCGGCAGAGCGGTCTTGGGCGGGAATTCCGCTTCCTTTTCGCCCGCAAGCACGTCCTCGACGAATTTTACGATATCGCCGTTGATGCCGATGCCCGCCACGGCGTCCACCTCGGGCATTTCTTTGAGGATCTCGTCTTTATAACGCTGCGCCATACAGCCGATGACGATGATCTTGCCGACCTCGCCGTCCTCTTTGAGCTGCGCCATTTCGAGGATATTTTCGATCGCCTCTTTTTTGGCTTCCTCGATAAAACCGCAGGTGTTGATGATCACCACGTCGGCACCCACGGCGGTGTCGATGATCTCAAAACCGGCGTCGCTGAGTTTTTTCAGCATAAGCTCGGAGTCCACCTGATTTTTCGGACAGCCGAGAGAAATGAATCCTATTTTTTCACGCATGATGATTCTCCTGTTTTTTTGTACAGCGGTAAATTTTTGTTTGAACGCCGGAGGCGTTCAAACAAAAAAAAGAGTTGAGAGTTGAAAGTTGAGAGTTGAGATAAGGAATAAACTGTACCCATAAAAATGGACACACCGATTTTAGTATTTTGGATGCACGTCCCAGAAAAGCGGACAAAAAAGTACATTCAAAACCC
>JAZLHN010000111.1:0-32071 GCA_045616815.1 Acutalibacteraceae bacterium | reverse complement strand
AACGTGGTGGTGGCGCTGTTTTTATTCGCAAAGGTTATATCCGCTTCGCTTGTCCATTCGTGGAAGCGGGTTTCATTCGTAGCCGCGTCCGCCGTAACGCTGACCGTATCGCCAGCAAATGCCTGGCCGGACGCTGCCGCGTTTGCGACCGTGCCGCCTGTTACCGTTACGGTATAAAGAACACCGTAGTTCGGGGTAAGCGTAACCGCGTTGGAGGGCATGGTAAACGCAAGAGGGGAAGCCGAGGGATCGGCAAGTGAGACTCCGTTAGCAGTCCAGTTTTTGAAGGTCTTTCCTTCCGGAGCCGCAGGCGCGGTGACCGTTACGGTGGAGTTTACCTTCTGAGGCTCGCTCGTGAATGCGGTACCGTTGAATACGGAGACCGGGTAACAGTCAACGAACTGAGCTTCGACCGTTACGTCTTCGTTGGGCATCTTGAACGTGACCGTTTTGCTTGTCGAACCGTTGATACTCAGTCCGGCATTCCATTTTTCAAATAATTTGCCTGAGTAGGTTCCTGCGGTTACGGTAACAGAGGTACCTGCCATCACGTCTGTGATAACGTTCTTTCCGCTGCCGTTCGCGCCGCATATAACTGTGACGGTGTGCGCCTGTAAAGCACCGGCTGCCAGAGCTACGGTCGCCGTTTTCCCTTTGACCGTGATGCTTGCAGTGTTCGCCGCCGAGTTGAATACGATTTCGGGAATAGGCAGCCCGAGCTTCTGCCATGCGGAAATTTCCGCCGCGGAGATCGTGCCGTTCTCCGTGAGCGTAAGCGGATATGCATTGACACCGACCGTCGCTGTGAGGACGTTGTTCGACGCCGTATAAACCACAGACTTTCCGCAGACGGTGCACGTGCCGTTTACGATATTGTGGTCGAGCATGACGTAGTTTTTTCCGTATATGGACTCAGACTCGAACTTGTTTTTGATTACGGTGCCGTCACTGTCGCAGGGGTAGTATATTGTCGTAAATGAATAGCATCCGTTAAAAGCAGAGTAACCTATAGTACTCATTTTATCGGAAACGGTTATGCTTTTAAGATTTGAGCATCCCATAAACGAGCGTGTTACGAGCCACGTGACCGAGGGCATAAATACGCTTGTGATCGTGGTATTTCCCGTAAACGCGTCCGAATTGATGCTTGTTGCTTTTTCGGGAATGACAACGTCGCCGCCGCTGCCGTAGTAGGTGTAAAGGGTACCGCCTTCTGAAATGTAAAAGTCACTGTCGGCAGCAAAAACAGTGAGAGGTGCCATGCCGAGTATCATTATCAATGACAATACAAGGCACAGCAGCTTTGTTGCTTTTGATTTGACCATAGTATTTCATCCTTTCAAAATTATTCTATATAAAATCGCTTACGCGAGTTTTACCTTAATGAAACGCGAAAAGACCGCGCGAATCAAGAACGCAAGTTTCCCGCGTTCAAAACAGTCATGGTCTCTCGGTTTTGTGAAAAATCGTGCCGAAAAGGGTTGACAAATGAGGCGGGGCAGTTTACGCTCCGCTTGCTTGCTTGCTTGCTGACAGATTATCGCTGATGCAAACATAGCTGTCAATCCTTTCACAATATACATAGTAAATGATACAGTTTTTTTCGCGACTTTGCAATATGCAAAAAATATTTTTTGTGTGATTTTTTTTGTATTCCTTCGTTGTGCGTATTCATAAAGGCCGACCGTTACCGACAACATTGACAGTGTCCAAAAAAGATCAGTATTGGCTCAAACGAACCATTTTATTCACTTCGGCGATAAAAATAAACGGCCGGAATGATTTTCCGTTTGGATTTTCCCTTTTTTGAGGCGTATATTTCCCTCTCTTTCGCGCAAAATAATCCCGCAATAACATTTTTAACCGAAAGAGAGATCATATTTATGAAAGCAACTGGAATCGTCCGCAGGATCGACGACCTCGGGCGTGTGGTCATACCCAAAGAAATCAGAAGGACAATGCGTATCCGGGAGGGCGACCCGCTGGAAATATACACCGACGCCGAGGGCGGAGTTATCTTCAAAAAATATTCCCCCATGGGAGAATTGGCGGAATTTACCGCACAGTACGCCGAAGTGCTCAACAAAGCGATCAACATGCCGGTGATGATCGCCGACCGCGACCATATCATCGCCGCCTCCGGCATCAGCAAAAAAGACTGCATCGACCGCCGCATCAGCAAGGAAGCGGAAACGCTGATGGAAAACCGCTCCGCGTTCATAGCGCACGGCGGTTCGGCGGAAAAGCTGCAGCCCGTGGAAGGGCTCGACCGGAACGCAAGTCTCGCGTTTCCGATCATCGGCAACGGCGACGTGACGGGATGCGTTTTCGTGCTGTTCAACACGCTCGGCGACTTCCCCACGCAGGCGGAGATCAAGCTCGCGCAGGTCGCCGCGCAGTTTCTCGCAAAACAGACGGAAGAATAAAAAAACTTACCGGCGACAAAAAGAAGGTATCCGTTGGGTACCTTCTTTTGTACTGTTTTTCCGTTATTTCACCTGGATCTCATACTGCCAGTCTTCTATCCATTCCTGCGTGATGTAATTGATACCGCGCAGGAGTATCTTATCCTTATAGACCTCGAGCGACATACCGAGGCCGGTCGTTGCCTCATTCTTGCTCACGCTCGGGAGATTGACGGACACGAGGTTTTCCATAAAATCCGTGTCGATGCGTTCCACGCCGTAATTCCAGTGCAGATGTCCGCTGATGAAAAAGACGGGTGCTTTACATAACGGAACGTATTTCCGGAGGATCGCTTCCACCTTATCGGACTGCGCTCCGATGCCGTGATTCGTTTCGGCGGACGCGTCGTAAAACACGTTATTGGACTTATACAGCGGCTGATGGCTGATGATGAATACGGGCTTATCGCCCTTGACGGCCTTCTGCAACTCCGTTTCGAACCACGCAAGCTGTTCGTCGGAGAGAACGGCTTCGAGCCGGAGCTGTCCTTCGGAGCCGAGCACGATGAACGGATAGCCGTTCACCTCGGTCGCATAATACGTTTTTTCCGTATTTATTCCGAACGCGGCGGCAAAATCACAGAAATATTTTTCCGCCTCTTCGTAGGTATCGCTCGCGCGGGTATCGTGATTGCCCACGGCGGGGATAAGAGCGGGAACGTCGTTGAAGGTCTTCAAGCACCACTTGAACATACCGTATTCCTTTTCGTCGGTGGCGTTGGAGATATCGCCGGCAATCACGAGAGCATCCGGGAGACGTTCGGCATGGGAGATACCGCAGACGATCCTGCGGAGCGCTTTGCTCCGATCGTGGAAAAAGCCGGAATCGGAATGCGTGTCCGCGATCAGCGCGGCGCTGAAAAGCAACTGATCGGGCTGCTGCGCCGTGTATTTATCCGCGCCGAACCATATCCTTTCGGGGATAAATGAGAAAAAAGCGGATACGGAATAGAGTATCGTAAGGAAAAACGCCGTAACGGCAGAAAACATGATCTTCCCCTCCTGTTTCATTTCTATTCCGATAATACGGCAGTACGGCTTTAGGTGTCAAGCGATTTTTGCCCTCCGGGATGCTTTTATATTGTATTTTTCCGTCGGACATGCTATTATGAAAAAAAAATGCTTGAAAAAGGATCGAACGACATGGCGGAAGAAAAAATCACGATCGGCAATATCAACGACGCATACACCTTCGTTTCGGGCTGCGACCCCTACAAGATAAAAAAAGGCGTGCTCTCCATTCCCGGATGCGAGGATATGAAAGTATGGCTCGTCGCTCTGCGCGGGACCAACGGCTCCATGGACAAAAAAGATCCGCTCGGTATGCCCGTGTGCGTCCGCAGCGCCTGCGGGAAGAACAACATTTTCTTTTCGCTCGTAAAGGAAGCCATCAAAAAAGAGATCCCTGCGGGCGATAACATCATGTTCATCGGGCACAGCCTCGGCGGCATGGTGTGCCAGCAGCTCGGCGCGGACGCGGAGCTGAAAAGCACCTACCGTCTTCTGAACGTACTCACGTTCGGCTCGCCCTACGTACTGTTCCGCGGAAGCAAGTGCACACTGCACCGTATGCTCGAAAAGGCCGATATCATCCCGCTCGTCTGCTCCCCCGCTTTCGCCGGCAATTATTTTCTCGGCAACGCGGTACACGAGGGCGGCGGCTATTATTTTAACTTTTTAGGCGCCCACTGCGACTCCTACGAGCATTCGCCCGTATGGCGCTCCTACGACTGCTTCGGTCTCAAAAACGGAGGCAGAGTGCTTACGCTGGAATAAAATACTTAAAAGGGAGAGAAAACCATGAGCAAAACAAAAAAGACCGTACTTAAAATCGTTATTCCCGTACTTGTCGCCGCAGCAGCGGTGCTCGTAACGCTGTTTTTCCTGTGGCATCCCCTCGGCGACACGCAGGACCGATACCTTGAAAAAGTGTACTCCAACGGGCATTTCGCGAACGACCTTGAGACCGCCGTACCGCAGACGGAAATATACGATATCATAAAAAATCATTTCACCTCTCCCCTGCCCGACGGCAAGACCGAAAAGAAAACCATCGTGCTCGGCTACGACGGCTGCCGCCTGGACGCCGTGAAAGCCATCGACGAAAAGGAGGACGGCGCCGTCAATCTTCTGCTGAACGGCGGCGGTAAAATGTATGTCTCCTACGCGGGCGGCGTACCCTATCCGAAGATCAACACGCAGGATACGAGCACGGCCCCGGGCTGGTGCTCGATGCTCACCGGCGTGCTCGCCGACGTACACGGCATCACGAAAAACGACGTGGTGAAATCCAACGACCATCTCACACTGCTCACGACACTTGTAGAGGAGAAGCTGGCGGACGATTCCGCGTTCTACGTTTCGTGGAAGGGTCATTTCTCCCGCGAAAACGCCACCTACCTCGACGAGGTGAAATACACCGAGGAAAACGGGCTCGACGTAAGCTTCGTCTGCTCGAAAAACGACAAGGGCACCGCAGCCGCCATCACGGCGGACGTATCCTCGGCGGATTGCTCGGACTTCATCTTCTCCACCTTTGAATACTGCGACCACGCGGGACATCAGACCGGCTTCTGCAACGCCCGCTACGACAACGGCTTCAAAAACGCCGACGCGACCGCCGAAGCCATCATCAAAACGATCTACGCCCGCGAGTCGTTCGACTCGGAGGACTGGCTCATCGTTCTCACCTCCGATCACGGCGGCATCGGCAGAAACCACGGCGGCGCGAGCATCCAGGAAAGATATACGATGATCGTGGTCAACAAAGACGCGGAAATAGGATAAACGATCTTTTACGGAAGGAACTGAAAAGATATGCCGAAATACGGTTTCAAATACTATAAAGAAAACAACTACGCGCCCAAACACATCACCGTGGACATCGGTACGCAGACCACCGCAAAAACGGGCGCGGTGATGAGCTCGCGTCAGGTCATCGACGTGGTGGACGAAAAGGGAGAAAAAGTAAGAGGATTTTTCACCGAAAACGAGACCGTCAACGCGAAACAGCTCTTCACTTCGAGAGCGAAGCAGATCAAAACGCCGAAGGGACACGAAGCCCTCGGAAACATAGCGAACAGGATAACGGAAACGTACGCCGCCGATCCCGACGGGATGAGGCACTTCGTCGTATTCCTTTACAAAAACACACAACTGGATTTCGACAGCGATTTCGACGACCGTCAGAAAGCGGACTACGAACTCTTCATCCCGAAGATGAAGCAATGGCTCACCACGAAATTCTCCGTTCCCGCGGAGGATCTCGCGGATTTCGGCAAGGATGAAAAGGTGAACGACTACGTGAAGTCGGTGTTCGGCGCGGCATTTTCCGCGTTCAGCCTCGAAAAATCGCACACCGATCATCAGCTCCAGCAGAAAGGCACCAACATCAACCGCCGCAACACCGCGATGTCGGACTGCGCCGAACTGCTCGGTATACCGGACACCGTAGCGAAATCGACCTCCATGACGGTCATCAACGGCGACAATATCATGCACGGAAGCTTCATGGTGAACGCGCAGGGCGTTTCCTACGAGCATCTGATGAAAGAGACCAATCCGAAGGGCGTGAAGGATATCACACTCACCCCCTCCGCGTATAAGGAGCTCAGCAACATGCAGGTGCTGGATTTCCTTTGCGGCAACATCGACCGCCACGCAGCGAATCTTTTCTATAAGTTAGACACCTCCGATCCGTTCGAGGTGAAGATCGTGGGCGTGCAGGGCATCGACAACGACGCCTCCTTCGGCAGAATCGACGCGCAGGTCTCCTCGCAGGGCAAGGTCTACGACCGCATGTCGCTGATCGAGGATATCAAGGTCATGGACAAGGCGCTCGCGGACAAGATAAAAAACACGGGATTCGATACTTTTGAAACGAAATTCCGCCTTGCAGGGCTCTCCAAACAGGAGATATCCGCGGCGTACGAACGCTTTGAAATGGTCAAGTCCGCGCTTGCCATGGACGAGATCCGTGTGATCGAAAACGACGACGGCTGGGAAGCGCTCTCGACCAGCCGAAGAGAAAAAAGAAACATCATCACCACCGGCGCCGAAAACGTCGCTTTCATGGGACAGAATCTTCCGAACGACCATCCGTTCAAATATATGTCCAATATCTTCGGCATGGCGGAAAGCATCGTCAATCAGTATAACAACGCCGCTCTTCACCGCAAGAACAAAGCCGCGCAGTCAAAGGACAACGAAGCCGGTATCAAGGGGACGATCCCCACGGGCACGGCCGTCAATATTGTCGATTCTCACGCTCTCGCCGATCACATCGACGGATTGAGCCATATCAGAGACGAATACAAAGAGCTTACGGCGGGAAAAGCGGAAAACGCGGAATTCGAGCCCGTCGTCCGGGAACTCGACGCCGCCGTCGCGCTTATGCGCAAATATTCCGGCAAGGAAACGCTCACCGACAACGAAAGAAATCTCCTTTCGGAAACGCTCAAAGAGCTCGGAGAATCCGCCGGGAAATACGTTGAAAACAAACCCGCAGAGCTCGGGAACGCCGAATATCACGCGGCAAAGAACATAACGGCCTACGCCTCTTTCGCACGGGAAGCCATCCGTCGGGACGCCATAGAAGCGGAAATGAACGCCGCGAGCAAGGGCGCCGACGATATCCGCAGAGAACACGGCATCGCACCCACCGGACTCACCTACGAAGGCCTGCAGGCAAGAGTCAAGGGCATTTCCGGCCGCTGCACGCCTTTCTTCACCAACATGATGACGTCCTTCGAGGGGCTTGCGAACGTTCCCGCCGGCATGTCCGACAAAAACAAAAAGGCCTTCTACGATCAGGCGATCCGAAACGCGAAGGATTATATCAGGCATAAAATGCCCAACGGCTCCATGGCGGGGCTCAAGAAAAAAGAGATCGCAAGAGTAAAATTCGCCCGCGATCTGATCGAATATACCGAAGCGCAGAAAGAGCTCATACGCGAAAAGGCCGAAAAAGCGAAGCAGATCAAGCAGGAACGCGACGATTATTCCGCCATGTCCTTCTTCCATGCGAAATGCGTCAAGCTCGTTGAGGACTATAAAGGCGCCGACACGAGCGACAAGAAAAGAGCCGCGACCGACGCCGTGCTGCTCGCAAAAAAGGAATTCGTGAAGGATTACGAAGCCGTACTGGCGATCTCGGACAAATATCCGCCGAAGCACGATATGCAGGCGGCGTGCGGCGCCATGCTCTCGGGTGGAGTGGCTGATTACATGAAGATATGCCTTACCTGCTACAACGACCGGACGATGAAAAACGAAACGGACGTAAACGCCGTGCTCGGCATCGACGACGCGCTCGCGCAGAAGGCGGACACCGTTATCGCGAACGGGAAAAAGATCCTTGACGACTACAGGAATAAACAGGCTCGCAGCGCGCACAAACCGAAAGACGAAGAGATCAAAGGGATGGAAGAAAAAGTCCCCGGTCTGGAATAACGGATCGCAGATCAGTGGTTAAAAAACAGCAAAAAAAATACAGATCAGTATTGCTGCTGACCTGTATTTTTTGTTTTTCAAATCATTGAATATCCGTCATTACGATGCCTCTGCCGCCGTTCAGCTCTCCGAACGGGTCGTAAACGCGCCAGGAATCCGACTCACGGTAGGAATCGGTATGCGCCGCGATGATCTTCCCGCAATAGCCGTTGGACTTAAAAACGGGCTTCTGCGTTTTCAGATTGGCTTTGATCGAACGTCCGAGCCACGGCACGATATCCGCCTTATCGGCGAAGCGATGAAACGGGCATTCCCTGCCTTCAAGGGGCACGAACGGCGAACCGATATTCAAAAGATTCAGGAAATCGAAATTCTCTTTCATCTCTTTGTCCGCCACGATCTGCTGCGCGATCATACCGCCGAGGCTGTGGCCGGTCATGACGACCGCGGAGCCCTTCGGGATCTTTGCAAGCATATCTTTTTTCACCTTGTCGAAATAGATATTCGGCTTGGACAGAAACGCCATAAGGCAGGTATGTATGCCGAGAATATCGTTTTTGTCGAACGAACGGTTGGTGCCGCGCATGGCGACGAAGTAAATATCCTTTTCCGGCTCTCCGGGCGTATATAAAACGGACTTGTGTATCTCGAAATTCTCTCTTGAAGCCGCGAAGCGCATGGCGTCGTTCAGGCACCGTATGGTCGCGGGGTAAGGAGGAAACTGCATCTCGTTTGTGTTCATATCATCGTCTCCGATCATGTTTTCAGTTTACCGGCACAGCCGTTTCATGCGGCACGTTCGCCTGCATCGTTTTGATAAAATCGTCCGCGGAAAGGATTTCCACGTGATCGTCGAGCAGTCGGATAAATCGATCCACCGCCGCGGGCTTCATCGTCCATGCGTGGATGCAGATCACCGAATAGCCGTTGACACTGTGGATATCCGCGGGATAGGAATTCACCGTATCCGCCTGCGCGGCGATCCACTCGTCGGTGGCGCCGTCGTAGCCGTCCTGCGCCCAGAGAGAAAGACGAACGGAGGCAAACGGCTTATCATTGGAGAACCACACCTTGCCCTTGCCTGCCTCGTATCGGTCGGGATCGAGATAGAGGATGCCGCCGTCGATCGTATCGAAACGGGAGAAATAATCGAAGGAACGCGCCATTTTTCCCTCTTTGATCGGCTTATAGTCGTCAAGGATCGTTATGACTCTTTCGCCGCTCCTGAGCATCGCGGACGCGGTGGCGGTGCTGAAAAGGTCGAGCGACTTCGCGTCGAAAAGCGAGGGATTGCAGTAGCCCGCGCCGGAGGGGCCGCAAACGAACGAGGTGTTTTCGCCCGCCGCGTTCACGATCCTTTCAAACGCCGCGGGGCAGAAAGTACGAAGCACGGGAGAGAACGTCCAGCTCACATTGTCGTCGGGATAATTGCCCGTAAGCTCGAAATACTCGCCGTAGCCGTTCTGTATCCACTGGCAGTTGTCGCCGTCGGAGAAAACAAGCGTGGCGTAATGCTTGGTTTCATCCGTATGCACTTTCCCTCCTGCATTATCAAAACTTGCGTCCGTTTCAAACTGCGAAAGATAGCTGCAGTTGTACGAATGATCGGAGGGAACGATATAACACCCCATTTTCGACAGCAAAGAAACGGTCTTTTTTTCATATTCGCACCAGCCGTATACCGCGGTGTTTTTGCCCGACCAGCAAAGCACCTCGCGCATAAACGTATTGCCGGCGATCTCTAACGTATCGTTGGGGGTATAGAAACAGAAATATCCCTGCTCGATCGCCAGATCGCGGAGTCCCTTCATATCGGTCTTGACGTGGACGACCGTGCCTTTCTCAAAATATTTTTTCAGTTCGTTGAAATATTTGCGCTGAAAAGCGTAGCCGTATTCTTCCTGCGTCAGGTCCTTTTTCACGGTCAGCCCGCAGGCCTCCGCTTTTTCTCTCACGGAAACGGGCACGGGCAGCCAGCCGTACGCCGCGGCAAAATTGGTGGCGACGTTCAGCCCCTCGGCAAAATCGCCGTTTTCATATAAAACATAGCCGCCGTCGGCGATATAGTCCTTAAACTGCGTAATAAGCGACGAATACGTCCACTTATTGCCGTTTGCATCCGTGCGGACAACGGTTTTGCCGCTCTTTTCGATCGCGGACAGATAGGTATTGTAAGCGCCGCCGAAAAGCAGATAGATACACGGCGAAGTTTTCGCCACAAGCCCCTGCAAACCGATAGCGGAATACATCTCATCCGTCGTAAAGCCGGAAAGATCCACCGCGTAAACGACGTCGGATAATTCCTTTTTCTTAATTTTTTCACTCATGCTCATTAACTCCTCTTCCGACACGGGCGCGGGAGCTTTCGGCAGAAACAAAGCGAAGACCGAGCCGAAAAAGATGAGCAGCGCAGTAAAAAAGGACGTGATCTTTACCATTTTTATCTTCCCCCAATATAAAGCGTTTTATATAAAACGCCGTGATTTTCTATTTTTTATTCAGCACACGCCGGGCTTTCCGGGATAAGCCAGTTCGTTATATCCAAACCCGTTTATTTTGGTTTACGGCGCTCATCTGCCGCGTCACCCTCATTCCGAATACGACAGTATGCGTCAATCGGCTTCCTTGCAGCTAAACACCGTAAGCCAAAATAAATCTTCGACCTTGAAACGAGATATCTTTTCGTTTAGCAAGGCAGAGGAAGACGCAAGGCCGGCGCCTTGCTATGACGATAACGCAGATAAACGGAAAAAGAACCGTTTCAAGGCGTGGTTCGGATATGACAAACTGGCTTAAAGGTGGTCTCCGCCGAGCAGATCCGATTCGATATAATCCACACCGAGCGACTTGGCATAGGAAAGAGTCAGCAGCTCGTTGGCCGTCCATACGGCGACCTCGAGTCCTTTTTCGTGGAACGCAGCAACCATTTCCTCATCTACAACGGTATATTCCGCGTCGATGGAAAAACCGTACTCGAAGCAGCGTTCATAGCCCGTATCGCCCTCGCCGTAGGTGAGCATGAGAGGCAGCTCGGGGAAAAGCTCGCGCGCTTTCAGCAGATTATCGAAGTTGAACGATTGCATGATGCATCTGGAAAGCTCGTATTTTTCCGCGCAGAGATCGAATATTTCTTTTACCTGTTCATCCGTGAATTCGCCCTTCAGTTCGATAAAGCACACCATATCGTACTGCTTCATGATCTCTAAATACCGCTCCAACGTGCAGAGATACACTTTGTCGAGCGTCTTTTTGTTTTTGAGGGGCTGAGCGGTCAGCTCCGCGAAGGTATGGTCGGCGATCTCCAGCTCCGTGCCGTCCTTGAGCACGACGGAGGAATTATGGCTCGTGACGTACACGCCGTCGAGCGTACGGCGGATATCGGTCTCGGCGCCGCCGGAGCCGTGCTTCGCCGCCTCAACGAAGGCAAGCTCGGTATTTTCGGGATACATGCCGCTGTAACCGCGGTGAGCGATCATACAAACGTCTTTCGCACCCGTGCCGCCGAAAATGCCTCCGAAGGCGGTGAACAGCGACATGAAAAACGCGGTGAGCATCTTAAAAAACAGTGAAACGGTCATAATGTAACTTTCCTTTCCGGTTATTGTATAAATGGTAACACACCCGGGAAGGAATTTCAAGATTTCATTCGTCCGCAGCGGAAACTTCGATCACATTTTTTCCGCGTTTCCCTGCCAGGTCTTTATATTTTGCCGCACCACAAAAAGAACGTGAAACATAAGTTATGACGACATCTGCCCTTTCAAGCATCCATTTGTTTCGATAGGATACAGCAAAGCGCGGCGGTACGTTTTCCAATCCTTCCGGATAAATCGTCCGCTCCGGATCATCCGTTTTTTCTTTCGGCAGATATGCCAGTACAACGGTAAAGGTTATCGGATACTCTTCCGATAAATCAGATAAAAGCCTGCGTGCCATAGTATCAAAATTTCCTTGATTGCCGACATAGAAACTATCAGCACCCTTATTTACAATAAGATCAAGCAGTATCGTCCGCAGCCGCGACTCTGCCTCCGGCGGAGTATCACGATGCCCGAAAAAAGTACAGGTCATTAATATCTTCTCCGATCACATATGGGATATATCGCACATTATAGCATATTATTTCCAATTTTGCGATATATCCCACACATATTTTTCACCCTTTCGATAATCTTATGTTAAGGATATATCGTAAAGGATGATACTATGAATACAAAAGAAGCCGTTGCGAAGCGCATTACTGATCTGTGTGAAGAACATAAGATTACCGTAAACGGGCTTGCCAATCTCTCCGGGGTTTCTCCGTCAACTCTTTACAGCATGCTGAACGAAAAAAGCAAAAATCCGGGAGTTGTTTCACTCAAAAAAATATGCGACGGGCTGGAAATAAGTCTTCGTGATTTTTTCGATTGCGATATTTTTGATACACTTATTCAGGAAATAGAATAAAAAAATGAATGCCGCCGGACGGGCGGCTTTCTTTATTAAAGAAAACTCTTTTCAAAAAGAAAAATTAATATATAATTAAAGCGAAGGAGACGAGAAATATGCCGGAAAATTTACAGACAACAGATACTTCACGGGCGGAAAAGCAAAAAGCGCTCTTTCTGCAGCAGAAAAAGCTGCTGAACGATTTTCTTTCTCACGGCGCCATCACGCAGGCGCAATATGATAAAAGCTTCGGCGATCTGATGCTGAAAATGGGGTTTGACGAAAACGGAAATACGTATTGAAAAACGATTTGTTTTTTGTTACGATAATATAGGTACACACAAAAAAGATCATGCGGGAGTGTTTTTATGAGATCAACAGGTAAAAAGATCCTCAGCATCCTTCTTGCGGCTTCCCTGCTTTCGTGTTTTTCCTGCTTTTTCGCTTCGGCTGCGGCAGAGGACGGTTACGACTATACGATAACCAGCCCTTACGACCGCGTCGATTGGGACACGTGGAAGCAGTATAAGACGTCTGTACACAATCACACGGACGCAAGCGACGCGGAGCCGTCCATCGCCGCGAGCATCAAGCAGCATTACGACGACGGTTTTCAGATCCTCGCCATCACCGACCACGCGGTCGTAGGCGCAGAGTGGGATCAGCAGCCGCAGACCGTGCCGCTGTACCGCCTCTTCAAATTCGAGAATACCCACATGCGCCCCACGGTCATTCTTTCGTCCGAGGAGCGTGAGGCGATCATATCCGGCACCTACGAAAGCGAAGCGCGGAATGAAATAGCCTCTCTGCGCGGCGAAGACCTCGGCGGTATGCTCGAGATCACGGGCGGTTGTGAAGCAAACGGCGCCACACCCATCAACGACTGCCATATCAATACCTTCGGCGTGAAAGACGTGCAGGCAAAAATGGGCATCTACGGCGATTACGAGACGGTGGTAGCGCAGACCGAAAAAGAAGGCGGCATATGCTTCCTCAATCATCTCGGCGAATACGTGGGCGGTTATCCCGATTCATACGACCGCATCACCCAGCCCTACTACGCGAACAAATTCGCCAATATCTTTTTGGACTACGACTGCTGTGTCGCCATGGAGGTCAACAGCGGACTGACCGACCCGACCTACTGGGACACCTATCTCTGGGATGAGATCAACTGCCTCACCATTCCCAAGGGCCGGAGCGTCAACGGCATTCTTTCCTCCGACGGACATCACGTCGACCAGTACGACCGCGCGTTTTCCATGTTCATCATGCCCGAAAAGACCGAGGCTGCGTGGCGTGAATGTCTCGAAAACGGCTGCACCTTCCCGATCGCGCGTTATTCCGGCACCGATATAAACCAGACCTTCGACGGCAGCGGTGAAATGCCTCCGGAAGTCCACCGTATCACGGTGGACGAGGAAAACGACGTGATCTCCTTCGAGGGCGCGCGCTTCGATAACGTCCGCTGGGTATCCGACGGCAAGCTCATCGCGGAGGGCGCGGATATCACCTCTATAGACCTCGACGATTTCGGCGACGAGATCGGCTGCTACGTCCGTTTCATGATCACGGGCCCCGGCGGCATCCTTTATTCCCAGCCGTTCGTCACCAAAGCGGCGGAAAAGGAATATTCCTCCACCGTATACAAGACCTTCGACACCGGTATGGGCTTCCGCGCGGCTGCGGACGGCTTCGATCTCTTCTTCGGTTGGAATATCATCGTACTTTTGCTCCGTCGGCTCCTCTGGGGCAGATGGTGGATATGCTGAAAGAACGGAGGGCAATACAATGGATATCGATATCAACAAGATCCTGCGCGAATTCATCAGCAAGATAAACTTCTTTCTCTACGATATGATCGCATTCTTAAGCAATTATTTTCCGCAGCTCAAGCGCTGAAAAAGTGAACAAACGACGACCGGGGCTCGCATTTCAAAGCGGACCCCGGATTTTATTCATGTAAATTGTTGTTTAGCGGCGGAGTAGTTGCGGGAGCGTGCGAAACATTTCTAATACAACGCCTCCCCTCTTAGGGGAGGAGGGCCGCGCGTAAGCGTGGCGGTGAGGTTCTTTAAATCCCGCTGTGACAACGATTTTACGGAAAGCAGAGCAATGAACCTCTCCACCAACCTATCGGTTGGTCCCCCTCCCCTAAAAGGGGAGGCGTTATGATTGATATGCTTCGTTTCTGCTTCAAACAAAAATTTATCAGCAGACGGGCAGTTTCACAAAGGAGAAAAGTCGTTCGAAAAGCCGGCTCACATAGTCGTAAAACATCCTTACGAAATTGAGGAAACCGGGCGCTTCTCTGAAACGCTCCGCAGCATCGGGAGCTCCCGTGACGGGTGTGAGCGTATCGGCATCGTCGTCGATCTGCATGTACTGCGGATACTGCTCGAACGAAGTGATGCTCACATTCTCCGACGTCATAACGAGGGCGTAGAATTCATCCACACCGGCGTTGCCGTTGCAGTGGAGCCAGTCGCGGAAGAACCACGTGCAGTCTCTCAAAGCGCAGGCGGAAGCGTCGATCATCCCGTCGGGCGAAAGATACGATTTATCCGTCAGAGAGTCGATATATTCGTCCGGCAGGGCTTCCTTCGTATCGCCGCACACGGCGCCCAAAGAGGCGTATTTCGTATCGACCGTGCCGTCGGAGGTGGACTTCCACAGCGAAACGAGCGGCGTGCGCTGTATGTTGTAGCCGCAGGTGATGCACACCTTCACGCCGTTCTCCCGCGCCTCGGCGAGGTTGGCGGCGACGTTTGCCTGCGCCGTGCGGTAAGCGTTTATCTGCCGGTAGAGATCGCCGTCCTCGGGGACGTTCATAAATGTGAGTGCGTCATCGTAATACTCGGCGGGAACGAAACTCCATATACCGGGCATCGTGCCGAAGATCGGGATCAGCGCCTCGTTATAAATCCGGTCGCCGATTTCATCTATCAGCTTATCGCCGAGGCCGATGATCGCGTTGATAACGCCGGTATAGCGCAGAGTTTCCAAAAGATTATAAAGCACTGCCTCAATAAAATCGTCGGCGAAACCGGTCTCCAAAAACGGGATGGCATCCTCGCCGTAACGGCGCAGAGACTCGGCGTTCAGCTCGAGCTTGCCGGTAAAAAGCTCTCCGGCGACCGCGGTGCCCCACAGAGGACAGCAGCGGCAGATGATCACGTCGATGCCCTCGTAACCGTAGAGATCGAGATAGGCGGCCAGTACCACACCGCCCATGCTGGAGCATTTCAGCTTAACGGAGTCGTGCCCCGTGAGCTCCTTCACCTGCTCAATGAACTCGTGCAGACGGCGGGCGTGTATATAAGGATCGAGACGAAAATCATAGTCGAAATAATAATCGCAGTCGAGCCCGTGACGGGAGTCCTCCGGGACATTCAGCTGCGGGGTCGTAACGTTTTCTTTGGAATTGCCGTCGTTATCGAGCGCGAGATCGCCGAACGAAGCGTTCACGAACGAAACGAGCGCGTCGCCGAGCAGAGCGGCATTGCCGGTCAGAGCCGCTCTTCCCACCGTACCGAGGATCTTTCCGGCGTTGGAAAGCAGGAAGGACGTATCGGTCTTCCACAACTGCTGCTCGTTTTCGGTGCCCGCGTCGCGCACGATCGGCGTACAGCCGAGAGGACCGACGTAGATGATCGGCGAAAAACCGCAATCACATTTGCCGTCGTCCGCAGCAAACGCGGGAACAAACAGTCCGAAAAGAAGAACAAACGACAGAACAAAGGATAATGCTTTTTTCATAATAGATCCGCCTCCGTTTATTTGCTCATATATGAATTCTCCGATGCCGGGTGTCCGCATTCCGATTTCGGCAGCATACGGAAACGGTCCACGGCGAACTGCTGCATTTCGAGCCACATGAGTCCGTCGGTCTTTTCAAGCTCCACCCATTCGAGAAGATGGTCTTTTTCCGCGGGCTCACAGACCTTTTCGAGCAGCTCGGCGGTGTAGTAATACTGGAACGGATGGAAATAGCCGATAGCGGGCTGATCGGGCTTATACTGCTCGGCCGTGGCGAAAAGCTCGCCGGGCTTCACGGCATATCCCGTTTCCTCGCGCACTTCTCGTTCCATACATTCAAAATCCGTCTCGCCCTTTTCTTTTCCGCCGCCGATGAGACAATAGGCTTTCGGCGTGCGGACAAGGCCGAGCTTTCCGTCCTTCACGGGCAGGATATACACACCCGGGCGCTCGTAATACTCCGCACCGTTCTCTCTGACGCCGACGGTCTTGTGCGGTAAAGAACGCTCTGTCATTATTGTTTCTCCGCGCTCAGTTTTCTGCCGTCGAGCTTATAGAAGAGCATGGGGATCATGCTAATGATCGCCGAAACGCCCACGATGCCGATGTAGTCGAACACCATGATATTCTGCGTTCTCACGGGGATGGAGCCGGTCTCGTACATGACCTGATTGTAGCCGGAGATTGCGATGAGCACCAGTCCGGTAGCAACGGCGAAGGCGTTGGAAAGCTTGATGGCAAGGCTCAATACGGCGTAGTTGATGCCCTCTCTTCTCTCGCCCGTGCGGCGGTATTCATCCTCCACGATATCGGCGGTCATAACGAGCGGGATATACGTATTCGCCGAGGTAAAGAACGCCATGAACACCTGCGTTGCCATCACGTAGATAAGACCCGGTACGCCGTAGCGGATGGGGCTGTCGGCGGGAAGGAGCCAGTAGAAGATACAGCAGGCGGCGGCGGAAACGAACGTGCCGACGCTGAACAGGATATACGTTTTCTTTTCGCCGAGCTTTTTATTGATGAGCGGAACGAGCGCGATACCGCCCATGCCGGTGATGCCGCCTAAAAGTCCGGGAAGCCACGTCGCGTCCGCGGTGGTATCAAAGACCTGTCCGAAGAGTTCGAGCTTGCCGACCAGAGCGCCGTTGGTCTGGACGCACACCATGACAGCGATACCTCTCGCGAAGCCGAGCATATAGATCAGGAACACGATGAGGATCATCTTATTCTTTTTCAGTTCCGCGAACATATCCTTCAGAGAGAAGGTCGTATTCTGATTCGCCTGCACGGTGACGGTCTCTTTGTTCACGAAGTAGATCATCAGATACAGGATGAGGCCGATGATGAAGATCGCGAGCGCGGTCACGAAATAATAGAGGCTGTCGGGATAGTTGCCCTCGCCCTTGATGAGATTGAGGATGAGCATGACGACGGTCACGAATACGCCCGTACCGCCGAGACCCGCGTTTTTCGCGAGATTGGAAAAGCCCGCGGCGGTGTTTCTCTCGTTCACGTCGGGAGAAAGAAGAGAGAGCATGCCCTGCGAGGGAATATCCGCGAAGCTCATGGCGATATTCCACAAAACGGTGGTGAGGGTGATATAACCGTAAAGGAGCACCTTGCCCATCGTGCCGTCCACACGGTCGAACGGGATATAGATGAACATAATAAGCGTGAGGATCGCGATGGGGAACGCCGAACGCAATATCCACGGACGCATCTTGCCGCCCTTTAAGTTCGAACGGTCGATCAGCGAACCGATGAGCGGATCGAAAATGCAGCTTATGATCTTGGCAAGCAATATGATGATCGCCGAAGCGTAGAAGATATTGCCGTCGAACCCCGAATACATCTTATTGTAAAATTCGGTCTGGAAGCTGTTCATGAAGCCGATGAATATCTGCACGCCGAAGATACCGAGAGCATAGATGATCGCGTGCTTCGTGGAAAGGATCCTGCTTTGCTTTTCTTTTTCAGCCATATTATTCTCCTCCGAAAAAATTGTTTAAATAATTGTAACACATGCACACAACGGTTGCAATATAATGTTTGTAAACGATTTTACCGAAATCACGGAGGGAATACGTATGAGCGGACTCGATACCGTATCAAAACTCGCCGATAAGTTAGCATTGAAAAGCGCAAAAAAATTTGAAAATGAAAAAATACCCGATATCTCCGCCGCGGCACCCGCAAAGATCACCGGAGAAAAATTCGTCGCAGGATTTGCCTCCCGCGATATCACGCCCGCGGATCTTCTCACCCACACCTACTGGATGGCGGGCTACAACATCGCCAAAAGCATCACGGGCTATCTCGATCCGCTCACGATCAACGCAATGTGGCTCGGCACAGACAAGGGAAAAGGCGTGGTGCTCGTGAGCTGCGATCTGATCGGACTTACGGGCTACGACCTGAATTTAGTGCGGGAGGAATTAAAGGATTTCTGCCGCATCACGGGCTGTGAAAATATCACGGTGAGCTGCACGCACACACACGCGGGCATCGACACCATGGGCTACTGGGGCGTGCTCCCCAAGACCGGCAAGGACAAGGTGTTTCAGGATACCGTACTGCACACGATCGCCGATCTGTGCAAGGAAGCGTATATGGCTCGGAAAGAGGGAAAGCTTTTCTACGGCCACGTGGAAGCGCCGGAGCTTATCGACCGCTGGAGAGAGCCCTACTTCACCAACGACCGTCTGCACCGCTTCCGCTTCGTGCCCGACGACGGCTCGACCGAAACGTGGTATCTGAATTTCGGCGCGCATCCGAACACGATGGGCGGCAAAAACCGTATGCTCAGCGCCGACTATCCCTGCTATATGCGCCGGGAGATCAACAAAGCGCAGAAGACCAATATCCTGTTTTCCGTTTCCACCATCGGCGCGACCGACATCGGCAAGGTCGCCGAAAACAACTATAAACGCGCGGTACTCGGCGGCGAGGCGCTCGGCAGGAAAGCACTTGCCATGCAGGACGAAAAAGAGCTCTCCCCCGCTGTCACGGTGCTGAGTCAGGATTTCGTGATGCCCATCGACAACAAGGTATTGGCGGTCGCGAACTACGCCCGCGTTTTCAACACGCGCAAATGCAAAGCGGATTCCGCGCTCGGCATCGGCTTTATCTCCAACATCACCTATTTCAATATCGGCGGCGTACAGATCCTCACGATGCCCGGCGAAATGTTCTCGGAGCTCGTGTATCCGGGCGGCTACTGCGGCGAAAAGACCTCCGCTACGGGCAAAGGCGCAGAGATAAACCCCACTCCCCTTTGTGAAATCATGGAGGACGAAAACCTCGTCATTTTCGGCGTGACCAACGATATGGCGGGCTACGGTCTTGCCCCCAACGACTTCGTGCTGCATGAAACGCAGCCTTTCTTAAGCAGAGGCAAAGACCGCTTCGGCAGAAATCATTACCACGAAACGAACTCCTGCGGCATAAAGACCGGCGAGACCATCGCGCAGACCGTAAAGAAGATCAAGGAAAGTCTCGGATGATCCGTGAGCCGACCTTCGTAACAGATACAGTTTTATATCAAAAGACGTGCAAGAGAGATCAAACACGTCTTTTTTTCATTGTCCGGAAGCAGTCGTGTTCAAAAAAAAACAAAAGATTTTCCTTTCTGTTCAAAAAGTGCCGTCCGTCTTGTCAAGTCTCTGAAAAAATGATATGCTTAACGATATTTGCAAATCAACCGGAGGCCCAAAACATGAAAAAACAAAAGATACTATCCATCCTTCTCTCCGCCGTGTTATTGCTCTCTGTCTTTCTTCCCGCCGTCAGTGCGCAGGTCAAAGAAAGCCTTGTGCAGATCGATATGCGCGGTTTTATGAGCTACACGATCTATGAAGACAAAAACGATCCGGACAGCGCGCCCGCTTTTCCGCCCTCTGCCTCCAAAATCACACAAACCGTAAAAAAACTCATTCCCGCCATGACCTCTCTTGCCTTTTCCGGGGACTGGAACAAATTCGGTGACGCGCTCATTCCCGCCGTCAACGAGCTGATGTTTCCGCTCGGCTACGGTAACGACGGTGAAGAAATATACGGTACCGGCGTGCATTTTTCCTATCCGACCTATGAGGAACTGACAAAAGACCTTCGCACGGATTTCATTTACGACTGGCGTGCGGATCCCTTCCGAAGTGCGGAGCAGCTCAATGATTTCGTAAACTATATCACCGACGAACTCGGCTTTGACAAGGTTTGTATCGAATGCCACAGTTACGGCGGAATCGTTCTGCTCACCTATCTGAGCCACTACGGCACTGAAAAAGTGCACAGCTGCTGCTTTAACGCGAGCGCCGTTTACGGAGCGGCTTTTGCCGGTGAACTGCTGAAAGGTGACGTTAATATCGCGGATGATGCACTCACCGAATTTCTTAAGGGACTTTTCTCCCACAGTGATTATGAACTTTTGCTCAACGCATTGGCGGACGCAATGAAAGAAGCCGGTCTGACAGGATTTGTCGCCGATTTTGTAAACGATATCTTCACAAATCTTTCTGCGGTGATCTGGAAAAATTCCATCGTCCCGATATTCGGCAACTGGCCGAGCATATGGGCGCTTTGCCCCGATGAAGACATTGACGGAGCTTTCGATTTTATTTTCGGGCACGTCTATGCGAATGACGGCGCCGACCACAGCGGCCTGCGGCAGAAGATCGAGCGTTTCAATACCGAGATCCGTTCTGTGAGAGAAGAAAAGCTGAACATAATAAACGACACCACGAATATGTACGTGATCGGCCGCTACGGATACTATGGAGTGCCGCTCGGCACTATATGGCTCGCCAACACCGATACCGTGCTCAATACCGAAGCGGAATCCTTCGGCGCAACGTGCAAAAGCATGTCACAGGAAGATATTTTCAATACAGCGGACAGATTTGTCTCTCCCAACGGCGCGATCGACGCTTCGACCTGTCTTTTCCCGGAGCAGACGTGGTTCATAAGAAACTGCAAGCACACCCAGAAGGATGATTCGATAAACGAATTCGTATCCGCTCTGCTGCATTATGACGGTCAGGCAACGATCGACACGATGAAGCAATATCCGCAGTATCTCGTATTCGATACCGTGACCGCAAATCTCCGCATTGATACAGACCTCGATCTAACACTTTACAAAGATACTTTTATCAACAAAGTGGTCTCGTTTTTCGCAAGAATAAAAAGCTTTTTCCGCCGTGTCTTCTCCTGTCCGTTTGGCAGTCTGCCCACAAAAGCATAACGATCATCCCAGCGCCACGTCCATGGACATCATGACGGCAAAGCCGAGCATGAAAGCGATCAGCGCGGTGTTCGGATGACTGCCGTCCGCCATTTCCGGCACGAGCTCCCGCGTGACAACATAGAGCATCGCGCCCGCCGCGAAGCTCAGAAGATACGGCAGAGCGGGTATGACGAGGCCGGAAAGCAAAAGCGTGAATATCCCCGCGATCGGCTCTACGATCCCGGAAAGAACGCCTCCCGCAAGGGCGGCGTTTTTCTTTTTTCCCGCAGCGGCAAGCGGCAAGGAAATGATCGCGCCCTCGGGGAAATTCTGTATCGCGATTCCGAGCGAGAGAACGAGTGCCGACTGCGCCGAGACGTCGGGCAGCCCCGCTGCAAAACCCGTGAGCACCGCGCCGACCGCCATGCCCTCCGGGATATTATGGAGCACCACGGCGAACACGAGCAGAAACGTTTTGTTGAGAGCGAGTCCCGCTGCCCTTTCGCCGAGCGCGGGCAGGAGCTTATCCGACGCGATGAAAAGAAGCATCCCGGCGCACAGCCCGACCGCAGCGGGCAGAAACGCAAATCTTCCGCAGGCGGCGCTGCGCTCCACGGCGGGAAGGATAAGGCTCCAGACGGACGCCGCCGCCATGACACCAGCCGCAAAACCCGTAAGGCACTGCTCGACGGTCTTATTCAATTCTTTTTTCATGAAGCATACGCACACCGCGCCGAGCGAGGTGCCGACAAACGGGATAAGAAGTCCCGATAGTATAACAACGGACATAAAAAGCCCCCGGACAAAATGGATTTTCACTTTCCATTTTATTCGGGGGAAAATATTATGTTATTAAGTTTCTATTCAGTTTTATCGACGTATTCCAACCATAATGCATATTCATCTTTTTCTTGGCGGAGTTTAATTGCAACATCATTCATTTCTTTTTCTTTGTCTTCATATTCCAACTTCTTATTTTGCATATATTTTTTTATGAAGAAATTCGAAACAAACAAAACAAGAAAAACAAGAACACCTATTTTGGATTTTAAACGCGCGGCAAGACACAAAAAACATATATCTGCAGCATATAACATAAACATATTGTCAACTAAAAAATTCAATATTTTGTTGTATGCCTTTCTTCTATCAATAAAATTCATTGCCGCGTTAAATCTTTTTTCCAATCCGTTAATAAGCTCATCTTTTTCTATTGCTATATCTTCATATACTCGATAATTGTATGTCTGTAAATCTTTGTAAGCAACCAGTTCTTCATTTTTCGCAAAACGAACAGCATTGTTGTAATTTGAATATTTATTCAACGGTTTGGGATGTTTTCGGAGCAATTCCATATCGCTCAGGTGTAGCTGACACAACAACTCTCCCATATACGCCTTTGCACATTTGGGATTCAATGCAAGCACTTTATCGAGGCAAGCGTCTGCCTTGTCGAAATCGCCGCTTTCGATAAGAATAAAGGCACGGTCAAGCAGACTGTCCGCATCTGCTATGCCCTCA
Organism: Acutalibacteraceae bacterium; assembly: GCA_045616815.1. Lineage (GTDB taxonomy): Bacteria > Bacillota > Clostridia > Oscillospirales > Acutalibacteraceae > RUG806. Next base: position 9,220 of record JAZLHN010000111.1, on the reverse strand, counting down.
ATTTTAACGGTACCGGTATGTTCGATGATCGTCTTTTCCCTTACGACTTTCGTTCCGCAATACTGACAAAAACCGAAATCGCGGTTATCATCAAGGTCAAGCTGTGCTCCGCAGTTCGGGCAGTTCAAAGCAATGTATCCCATATTTATCCCCCTTTCAGGATTACTATACACATAGTAACATTGTATATGCAAGCTGTCAATATGTAACAGACATTATATAATAACGTTTAGAAAATAATTCTATCGGGTGATAAATATATGGATACCGCAAAACCGGTCGTTTCCGTTTGCGATTACGGAAAAATAGAACTCCATTTAAAAGAACGGATGGAGGAAAAAGGCTTTTCCCGATATCAGCTTGCCAAGCTTACAAATACGCGCTTCGAGGTCGTGAATAAATGGTACGGCGGCGAAGTTGAACGAATCGACGCGGACATATTGGCGCGTTTTTGTTACACGCTGGATTGTAACGTAAGCGATATAATAGAATATAAAAAATAACGGCGTATCGCAAAACGGTACGCTGTTACTTTTTATGTTAAAAACTTTTTTTTGTTTAGCGGTGCTTCGCACTTGAGAACCCCCGGCGAGGGTTCTCAAACTCTCCTGCGCTTTGCGGACGATAAAGCATTCCGCTCACTGCGGTGAGCGGCTTAAGGCGCTGCCTTAAGAAACCGCCGCCTTTGAAAAGGCGGGCGAAACTTTAAATAGCTTCGCGTTTTTCAGGGGTGTAATCAATTTACCGCTTTTTTGTCTGCAAATTATTTTTTCAGTTTCTTTGCCGTGAGGATCTCGATGATGAGCATGGAAACGGCGGAAATGACATAAGCGACCGCGATGGCGATCTGATTGCCCGCTTCCTTGAAGATCACGACGTTGATGAGAATGATCGAGGGGAAATACGGCACGATGAAAATGAGGATACCGAGGATCGCCGCAAGAATATTCTTTTTGCCCTTTTCGCCCTTGGCTCTCGACAGCGCGAAAGTGATGAAGGCGTAAACGAGGCAGGCGATCACAAGGGAAATAACGTATTGGTCGATATCGCGCCACGCAAGATACGCTCTTCTGTGCCACAATGCCAGCTCCGCAGTAGCCGCCAGCAGAGGAAGCACGAAGCAGCAAACGGGACGTTTATATTTGATTGCTTTGATGAACACGATAAGCGCGAAGATAAGCGCGACGCCGAAGAGCGCCCACGCCAGAACAAGGATCACGTTGACGAGAAGACCGCCGTGGTCGCTGTTGAACCACGCGTCCGCTGAGGAATACTGATACAGAGCCACGGGCTGCAAAGAGCCGCCGCCCTCGCTCGCCCGGGTCGATCCGGTGGCAAGGATATCGGCAACGAGTGCTTTGCGGTCATCCGCGCCGCCGAGGACGCTCGCGAATTCACCTTTGTTCACGCTCGCCTTCCAGAACCGCCAGCTCAATTCACTTTGTCTGACGTTTTTAAGCTGTGCTTCAGCGGTACATTCGGCTTTTGCCTTCTCCCAAAGCTCATCACATTTCGCGATCTCCTCATCGGAGAAATGCAGAGAATCCTTCATGGAGGCAAAGCAGCTCAGATGTGCTTTGGCGGCACTTTCGGTCGTCATGTCGATATATTCCCGGATATTTTTCCAGCCCGCGCCATAATAGCCTTCCAAAAACTCATTCATCACGGCGTCGTAGTCAAGATACGGATCCTGCATGAGCTTCGACAGCATATAGGCTCTTAATTCGCCCATTTCGGTGTTGCAGGTGCTCATATAATAGTTGCCCTCTTCGTATACGCCCTTGACGCCGTGCTCACAGAAGATCTGAATATTCTTCTGCAATACACCGAAATCGGGGAACGGCCCTAAGGTATTGGCGTAATTGTTGACGTAGTCCCATATATAAAGACGGTCGCAGATGGCGTTCCAGTCGGAAAGATCCTGCATGATGGCCGCGTTTTCGGGGCAGTCGGGATCGTCGAGGGGATGGGAGAAGCAGCCCTCGATCGTACACATACGCACGATGACGTTATCGAGCGGCCTGACGTTTGTAGGCGCCTTTCTCGTGTACTGGTAAGCAAAGGTGTCGATCGCCACGTTATCGTAGCCTGCCTCTTTCACGGCGGCGGCCACTTTATTGACGAAGGTGATCATCGTGCCCGCGTGAGAACCGTTCGCCTCGTCGAGCGCTTTACAATTATCACATTCGCAGTAGCGCTGATTATCGTGCTGCGTCAGAGAGATGATCTGCACCGCCGCGTCGGGATCGTGTTTTTCCTCGAGCAGAGCCAGTACCTCGTCGCGCACGATCGTAAAGGTATCCTCGTTCGTCAGACAGAGCTGTTCGGGCACACGCTTATACCCGTGGAAGGCATAATACTCGGGATGCTCTTCAAAATACTTATCGGCGGCGCAGAACTGCGTGGTGAGCGTATGGCAGAAATTGCTGATATAGTTCACCGTGCCGCCCAGTTCATCGGGGATCGTGCGGTAATTGCCGCCGGAAAGGCCGTTTGCAAGCGAATACTCCACGTCGTGGGGGCTCAGCCAGTCGGTATCCGCATATTCAAAATACACGTCGTAGTGTTCGTCGATCTCTTCCGGAAGAAGGATCTCGGTCTGCTTCGAAGTCATTCCCATGAAAGCGGTGAACCAACGGCAGCCGCCGAATTTTTCAAGGAAAGCGTAAGTGCCGTAAAGCGTTCCGCGATTGCCCGCGCCGCAGATATCCACGCCGTTTTCGGCACTTTTTATCACGTAGCTGCCGTCGGCCAGGTCTTTTACCTCGTCACAGCAGGAAGCGGCAGCACCGATGTTCAGCGAAAAGACTCCCTCGGGAACAGAGGTGACGATCTCGTGTTTCACACCGGTAAGCTGCTCTATGTATTTCTGCAGAGCTTCGGCTGCGGACCCATCGGTCACGGAAGTGTCCGGCGCCACGGCGATGACCGCGTTTTCGGGCAGCGGCTTCTCTCCCGCCAGTACCGTGAGGCTGAAACACGTCAGAAAGACGCAGATAAAGGTAAGAACGGAAAACAGTTTTTTCATACGATATCTCCTTTCTTTGTTACTTTGATTATACGAAAACGAAAAAAATATGTCAATGCAAAACAAATCGGAAAATGGCAGTTTAGCGACTTCGCCGCTAAACTGCCGAGAGTTGAAAGTTGAGAGTTAAAAGTTGAGATGTGGACGGGCTTCGCCCGTACCCGTTTATATAAAAGCAGGTACAAACGGGAGCAACTATAACAATATATCGCTCTTAATGTTGTCGAACAAGTGAATAGTTCCAAGTGATAGAATCAAATCGCGCAAGCGATTTCCTTATCTCAACTCTCAACTTTCAACTCTCAACTCTTTTGTTTGAACGCCCCCGGCGTTCAAACAAAAATTTACCGCTGTATTTCATCAAAAAAAAGAAGCAGGTTTTCGCCTGCTTCTCCGTTTGTTTTAAGCTGAAGATCAAAGACCGTTCTTGATCCTGTTCTCCGCGAAACGCTGTGCGATAACGCCTTCGGGTTCGCCGGTGGACTTGGATTCGTCCAGGATGTTATAAACGGTATTGTAGATGTTGTGTACCTGCTTGAGGACGTTCTCCTTGTCGTAGGTGGTGAAGGCTTCCTGGCCTGCGTTGATAACGCCGCCGCCGTTGATGATGAAGTCGGGAGCATAAGCGATGCCCTTCTTCTTCAGAAGGAGGCCGCACTCGTCATCGAGAAGCTGGTTGTTCGCGGCACCGGCGATCGCACGGCACTTGAGGTTCGGGATGGTGTTATAGTTGAGAGTAGCACCGAGAGCGCAGGGAGCGATGATGTCGCATTCCGTCTCATAGATCTTGTCGTCGGCAACTTCCTTCGCGCCGAGAGAAAGCATGTATTCCATGTTCTTGCGGTTGGAGTGCGTGGAAACGTAGAGGTCGGCACCTGCCGCGGCAAGCTGCTTCGCAACGTCGAAACCTACATGGCCGAGGCCCTGAAGAGCGATCTTCACGCCGTGAAGGTCATCGGAGCCGTTGAGGAACTTCGCCATGGCGCGGATACCGTCGAAGGTACCGATCGCGGTGAAGGGAGAGGGATCGCCGGAAACGGACGCTTTACCTACGACCTGCTTGGTCTTGTGCATCGTCCAGTCCATATCCTGCGTGGTGGTGTTGACGTCTTCCGCCGTGAAGTAACGGCCGTTGAGAGATTCGACCGCTTCGCCGTAAGCCTCGAAAAGAGCTTCGCACTTATCTTCGGGCTTTGCGATGATAACGCCCTTGGCACCGCCGAGAGGCATACCCGCGGCAGCGTTTTTGAAGCTCATGCCTCTGGAAAGACGCAGAACGTCAAACAGAGCGTCTTCTTCGCTCGCGTAGGGATAAAGACGGCAGCCGCCGACTGCCGGACCGAGCTTGGTGCTGTGGATGGCGATGATGCACTTGAGACCTGCTTTTTCGTTGTTGAAGAATGCTACTTCCTCGTGACCGAAATCACGGATCATCTGAAGAGTGTTCATTTTACTATTCCTCCAAATAAAAAATATGCTTTATTATATTTCCGCCAAAATAAAATGTCAACGGATTTGATAAATAAATTTAATGAAAATTACTGAACATTAAAATTCAAATATGATATTATCGTCGTCACCGGTTCGATCGTTGTAAAGGAAGGGTCTCGCGGTCTCCTCCAGCGTGCCCATCCCCTTGACGAATTTGTTCCGGTCGAATTTTATAAGGTCAAGCACCTTGTCGGCGCGTTTGAGCACGCCGTTCAGCGCCTTGAATTCGGGCGTATCGGGAGTATACACGCCGTTGCCCGGGAAAACGTGGCGCAGGATAGTGAACAGCACCTCGCTCACGTTCACGTTTTTGAGCGCGGCTTTCTCTTCCTTCGTAAGTCCGCAGTTTTTTCCGCCCAACTTCGCAATGAGGGACATTTTCGCCGAGCCTAAAAATTTCATGCCCTTTTTCATGAGCTTTTCCTTATCGCGGAGCATGCCTTCGCCCAAAAGTCCCTTCGCGCCGTCCACGAATTTATTCCAATCGGTGAGAGCGTACGGGAACGCGTTTTCAAACGCGCCGCCGAAATTGAGCCCGTAGATATATTCGTAGGCGCTCTTGCCCTTCGTATCCACGCCGTTGATCGTTTCGATGCCTATGCTCGAAACTCTGCACACGTCGTCTTCACAATCCACAAGGCGCATTTTGCCCGCCGCGGACGGAAGAGCGGTGGTGGCGACGTCGTAGAAAAATCTTCCCTCGGCATCGGTGTACTTACTGATATTCTGCACGTGGGCGTGTCCGGTGAAAACGACCTTGGTGCCGGTCTCGCACATGAGCTTTTTGAGCTTCTCGTAGCCGCCGAAGCACTCGAAATCCGCCGCTAAACGGTAGACCTCCCACGGGGGAAGCACGGGATGGTGGACGGCCAGCATAACGCGCTCACCGTTCGCCTTCGCTTTCTTTATCTCGCTTTCCAGCCAGGAAAAGCCCTCGTCGAACAGTCCGCAGTGGGAACGTCCGTTGCCGTTGTCATTGATGACGATGAGGCGGTAGCCCTTTTCCGGGGAGAGCGAATAGGAAAAGCTCTCGCTGTCTACGCTGTCGGCGTAATTCGGGCCGAAATCGTCGTACAGATGATCGATCTCCGGGCGGGAGACGCGTTCGGTCGGCTCGGTGCCCGTCGCGGTGTAGCGCGTGGCGTGGAAAATATTTTCGTCGCCGTTTTCGTTTTCGCCGCAGTAGTCGTGCGTGGCGGGAACAACGTACACCTTTTTGCCCGCATCGGTGAGCTTTTTGAGAGCGTTTCTGAAATCCTCGTGCCCTATTTTCGTGCCGTTGTTCACGAGGTCGCCCGTGATGAGCACGTGCGGCGTATCCTTGTCGGCGATGATCTTATCGAAAAAGGTATCCATGATCTCGGGAGTGCATTTGAGCGCGATCTGATCGCCCTTTTCGCGGTTGTTGATGGGATCACCCTCCTCCCACAGACGCTTGGAAACGTAGTGGGTATCGGTGAGTATATACATTCGCATTTTATCAGCCATATTATCCCTCCTGACTTGATATTTTAACGCTTTTGCGGTTTGATGTAAAGAAAAAATTATTCCCGTTGCAAAAATTTCACATTTCCGTTATACTGTCGTCAGGAGATGATGAACTTGCAAAGAATGATTTCCCCCTCGATGATGTGCGCCGACCCGTTCCGGCTGAAAGAAACGCTTGATACCTTTGAAAAGGCGGGCATTGAATATCTGCATATAGATATCATGGACGGACATTTCGTGCCGAATCTTACACTGGGAACGGACTACTGCCGGATGCTGAAAGCCAACTGCGGCATTCCGCTCGATATCCATCTGATGATCGAAAGACCGGAAGATAAATTATCGTGGTTCGACTTCGGGGAAGGCGATATCGTTTCCGTGCACGCCGAGAGCACCGCGCATCTGTACAAGGCGCTCGCCGGGATAAAGGAACGCGGCGCGAAAGCCTTCGTTGCGCTCAACCCCGCCACGGGGATAAACGTACTCGAAAACGTGCTTGACGATATCGACGGTGCGGTCGTCATGGCGGTGAATCCGGGCTTCGCGGGGCAGAAGATGATCCCCTCCACTCTCGGCAAAATAAAGAAGCTGCGTGAATATTTCGACGAAAACGGCAAAAAGCAGGCGCATATCGAGGTGGACGGCAACGTAAGCTTCGAAAACGCCGTAAAAATGAAAGAGGCGGGCGCGGATATCTTCGTCGCCGGCACGTCGAGCGTATTTGCAAAAGAAATGCTACTCACCGACGGCATAGCAAAAATGAGAGACATTCTGAAATAAACAAAGAAAGGACGTCATTTTATGAAAACAAAAAAATTCCTTCTTTCCCTTTGTCTTATTCTCTGCATGCTGCTCGCCGGCTGCGGCGGCAAAACGGAAAACACAACGAACGTATCGGATGATACGTCGGCGGCGGAGCAGACCGACACGGCGGAGCCGATCGGAAACGACGCGACAGAAGCTCCCGACGACGCGCTTGCCGATCCCGTATTGGAATGGTGCGATCTGTACAATCCCAACGGCTTCGACACCGTGACCGGTGTGATCACCAATCCGAACTCCGTACCGATCGACGTGTCCTACGACCTTGTGTATTACAAGAACGGCACCGAGGTCGCCCGCAGTGAGGATTTTGCCGATTTCGATATTCTGCCCGGACACAAAAGCGTCATCTGGGCAAACCACGATATTCCGAAGGCTTCCGAGGCGGATGACATAAAAATGGAGAATATCATCGTCACCAAAGCGTATCACACGCCCATAGACGGAACATGGGAATACGTCGGCACGACCGACGGAGAGGCATTTTTCGATTTCACGTTTGACCGACAGCCCACGCTTGCGGACATTACGTTCCTTCTGTATAACGATACCGACGGCAACGGTGAATGCGGCAAGGGAGAGATCGTGGTGACAAGTACCGCTTCCCTCATGGAACAGACGGGACGTGTATCCTTCGAAACCACCGGCTACGACTATACGGACTATGAGGTCATTTTCAGCGCCTATTGACGGAAAGGAAAAAAATGAAAGCACTGGTATTCGGTTCTCTGAACATAGATAAGGTCTATTCGCTCGCCTCTCTGCCCGAAAAGGGCGAAACGCTCCGCTGCAAAGGCTATGAGATCCACGTCGGCGGCAAGGGACTCAATCAGGCGATCGCCCTGAAAAAAGCGGGCTTCGACATCACCATGGCGGGCGCCGTGGGCGCAGACGGAGCCTTTCTGAAAGACCATCTCACCGAGAACGGGATCGATACCTCCCTTCTGCTCACAACGGACGGTTTTTCGGGGCACGCCGTGATCGAGGTCGACAAAGAGGGACAGAATCAGATGATCCTTTTCGCCGGAGCGAATTACGCGATCACGCCCGACTACTGCGACCGCGTGCTCGAAAGCTTCGGAAAAGGCGATCTCATCCTTATGCAGTATGAAACGTCCTGCGTGGAATATATGACCGAAAAGGCGCATAAAAAAGGGCTCACCGTCGCGCTGAATCCGTCGCCCTACGTTAAAGAGCTGCAAAACTTCCCTTATGATAAGGTCGATATTCTCATTCTCAACGAGAGCGAGGGCATGAGCATCACGGGAGAAAACGATATCGAAAAGACGGTATCCGCTTTGCTCAAAAAGCTCAAAGGCGGCAAAGTCGTGCTCACGCTCGGCGGCGACGGCGCGATCTTCGCCGACGGAAACGAATACCGGCGGATACCGGCGTTCAAAGTCAACGCGGTGGATACGACCGGCGCGGGAGATACCTTCACGGGATATTTCCTGAACGCTTACTTAAACGGCGAAACGGCGGAAAAAGCGCTGTTGCGTGCCTCTGCCGCCTCGGCGATCGCCGTGACGAAAAAGGGCGCGGCGGAAACGATACCGACAAAAGAAGCAACGGATGCTTTTCTTGCGTCCGTGATGAAATGAAAAAAAAGACGACGGAGGATCATCCCTTCGCCGTCTTTCATTTTATGAGAAAAGCTCTTTATCCGGTCGTTCGTCCATGGTAAGCGTCAGCTCCCCGCCGCGCATCAGCTGTTCGTGGCTGAATTTCGGTTCGGAAAGTGTTTCGCCGCCGAGGACGGCGGAGCGGATATATTTTTTTTTGCAGGAAGCGCCGTCGGCGTTCACCGTGAAGGTCTTTCCGTTCGGCAGGTCGAGCTCGATACGGTCAAACACGGGAGAGCCGATATCGTAGTCGCCGCTCGCGGGATCGACGGGATAAAAGCCCATCGCGGAAAAAACGAGGAACGCGCTCATCGCGCCGCCGTCCTCGTCGCCGCAGATGCCCAGGGGAGAATCCGTGAACCACAGTTTGATGAGTTCGTGTATCTTTCTCTGCGTTTTATATGCCTGCCCGCAGTAATTGTACAGATACGGAATATGGAAGCTCGGTTCGTTGCCCATGCAGAACTGCCCCATGAGCCCGGTAGCGTCGGGATACTGCGCCAAGAACTCGCACTTTATCTGTCCGTCATAGGTCTCGGTAAAGAGATTGTTGAGCTTATCGGCGAAGGCTTCCCTGCCGCCGAACAGTTCCACGAGGCCGTTTATATCGTGCTGCGCGGCGAAATTGTAGATATAGGCGTTATTTTCGGCGAAATATTTTCTGCCGCCCCAGCCGCCACAGAATTTCGGATCGAAATCCTTTGTAAAGCTCCCGTCCTCTTTTCGAGGGGAGAAAAAGCCGGTCTCTTTGTTATAAAGCTTTTTATAA
>JAZLHN010000110.1:0-3628 GCA_045616815.1 Acutalibacteraceae bacterium | reverse complement strand
ATTCCATGACTGAAAACTTTAAACTAAAAACTGAAAACTCCGGGCTTCGCCCGCTGACCTGCCGTTTATATGCGCCGGATCAGAATTCTTCTTTCTTTTTGCCGATGGTGAGGATCACGACGACGGCCGCCGCAACGATGGACGAGAAGAGAATGAGGATGAAGCCGATGGGAGTTTCGGTGCCGATCTCGTCTACGTCGAGATCTTCCGCGCCGATATCGTTTACCACGTAGTTTGCGTTTTTGACGTCGTAGTCGAACTCGCTTCCCCGGTTGTATATCTCGTAGGACGAGGGCTCTTCATAAGCGGCGGTAAAGGGAGCGGTCACGTCCGGAACGGACGTGGAGGGCATCACGAACGGGACCGTAGTCGTGGGCATGGTGAAAGGCTCGGTGGGAAGAAGCTGCGTCGTGGGAATGTCGGTGATGGGTGCGGGCGCGTAAGTCGAAGGTTCGTTGTTTTCCGGCTGCGCGGTCGTTGCCGGCTCGTTTTTCTTTTCCTCCATCGCCTTTTCTATGTTCCGTTTTTCGGCGTAGGGATCGACATTCATGATCTCAGCGGCGGTCTTGGCGTTGGGCGCCTTGATGCCGACGTATTCGAGCGGGATGAGATCTGCGAGAGCGATCGCGCCGAGAGAGGTGAGATGCGCGCCGTCAAGCGTGAAGGAGGGGCAGAGCTTCGTGCGGTCGGAGGGATCGGCTAAGGCTGAGCAGTCGATATAACCGTCGGCCTCGTTGTTGCTCTTGATCCACTTATCGAGCTCGTCGCACATGGCCTGCGCTTCCGCGTTCCACGTCAGGTCGCCGGTCTGGCCGAGAAAGCTTCTTTCATAGCCGTTCCATGCGGATTTGGTGAAGAAGTATATTTTTATGCCCTTGTTATGGGCGAAGGATACGAGGGTGCGGTAGCCGTTGATGATGTCGGCGGCGTTGTGCTTGGGGGTGGTTTCCGCCATGGATTTCGTATATTGATGAAGAATATCGTTGAGACCGATCTTTACGAAACAGTATTTTACGCCCGCGGCACTGAGCACGTCGCGGTCGAAACGTTTGACGAGCGCGTCGCCGTAGAGCTTGCCGATCATCCCGGTGCCGTCGCTCAGAAGCTTATTGCCGATGATGGCTTCGTTCACGATACCCACGTTCTTCGTGCCTGCGTTCACGGCTTTGATCGCGTAATCAAGATACGCGTCGTTCACGAGCGTGGAGTCGCCGATGAACACCGCCGAGCAGGCGTTGGCGTCGGAAGAAAGAGTGTCGATCTTGCAGAGGAACGGAACGGCGTGGTAGGAGATGGAGCCGGAGCCGATGGTGATCTCGTTCGCTCCGCTGAGTACGCGGTCCTTCACCTTGGACGTGGTGCCGAGAAGCGCGGAGCCCGCCGCAAGATAGGTTTTTCCTCCGGAAAGGCCCGTGGAGGTGATATAGGTCATATTTTCAAAATAAAGGCTCACGCTGATCTTGTCGAGTGCTTCCGTTTTGAACGGAATATCGTCCGACCATACGGTGCCGCCCGCCGGAACGTCGACGTAAACCTTGCCGTCAAAGGTGATGCGCGCCTGCGCATTTTCCTTTATCGCGGCCTTCGCGGCTTCATCGGTCTTCGCAACGTAGGCTTCGTTGATACGGATCGACGCCGCGCCGTACTGATTGGAAAAACAGAAGCGCAGACTCGAGCCGCCCGTGGTGACGGTGAGCTCCGTGCGGATGGTGCTGCGGGAGGGAATGATATCCTGCAGGGATAATCCCGAGACCTTGACCGAGCCGTTTACCGTGCTCGAAGCCCAGGCTGCTACCCATTTTCCCGCCGCTCCCGCTTTTTCGGACACGATCCCGCACAAGGGGAGCATGAGGCAAACGGTAAGCAGTAACGATAAAAGAGCCTTTATTTTTTTCATATTCTTCATCCTTTATTTTCGGTTTTCCCCGAAATTACGATATAATACTGTATCCTATATTATATATAAATATTTACGCTTTTGCAACACAAATTCCAAAGTATCAATTATTTTACCTTATCATGATTTTCGGTCGGACGCCCGCGAACGCCGGCGCATTCCGTCGCTTCCGGTCGGAGCGGGAAGAGAAAAAGAAACACGGCGGGTTTTTCCGCTGCCGGACAAGGCACGAGGCACCCAAAGCCGTCCGTCTTTTTTGCCGCGCCCCTTTCGGTGTCTCCGGCGGTGGAAGAGGGGAGAGGGAAGAGCGTTTTTTCACCGGAGATCGCCGTTTGCTTCTCTTCGGGCAATAAAAAAACGGCGGAAAACGTCCCCCGGAACGGTATTGGTAAATTTAACAAAATTATAGGAAAATTTTATTTAAAAAATATATCCATTTTGTATAGAGAGTAAGTTTTCAAAACACATTGTATATGTTAAAACTTTAACAAATGACCGCCGCAGACATCTTTAAACAGTTTAAAACTAACCTCTTAACGGGTTTTTCGGGGGATTTACCAACATTATAAACATAATTACCAACATTATTGCCATTTTGTAAACTATACAGTTTGTATAATACCCTTTACACAAAATGTCGTGTTCTTCTTGTGATCCCGACCGATAAACACATACATCCTATAGAAAAATGACCGGACGATACGAATTTCCGCATAAAAACGTAACATCCGGTCAAAAATTCCGGTTGGGAAATATAGCAGTAAGATAACGGAGGATAAAAGCAAATGATAAAAGGAGTCAATCGTCAGATCGTGGATATCCCGCAGCCGGAAAGCGCTTATTTTGAAAGGGCGATCTTTTTCGTAAAACCCGAATGTGCGTCGCTGAGTGAGGCAAAATTGCGCAAGAAAGCGGATGAAATGGCAAAAAATACCGCGGCGCTTCCGAAATCGAAAACACCGCGCGAAAAATCAAAAATTGCAAATATTTTATCTATTGCGCTGAGTGCGGCCGCCGGCGCGGGGCTCACTTTGTTAGCGGAAATGCTGTTTCGTTGAGAGTGAAGAGTGGAGTTTCTCAAAACTTAAAACTCAAAACTTAAAACTTAAAACTTTACTTCCCCACGCAGAAGGTGCGGAACACTTCGCTCACAATCTCCTCGCTCGCCTTTTTGCCGGTGAGGGTGAGCAGGGCTTCCACGGCGCAGTCGATGCTGACGTTCACGGCGTCGGCGGTGAGTCCCATATCGAGAGCGGAGATGCCCTCGTTGATGTTTTCGAGCGCCTTTACACAGCAGTCGCGCTGGCGTTCGCCCGCTAAGATCTCCTGGTTGAAATCGAGGCCTTCAGTGCCCAAAAGCTTCATAAGAGCCTCTTCGAGCAGAGCGGTGGCTTCGCCGTTTTTTGCGGATATCTCAACTACGCACGGGATATTCTCTTTTATTTCTTCGAGGGACATACGGTGCTCGAGGTCGGTTTTGTTGATGACGGCGATGCATTTTTTCTCGCGGCAAATTTCGATAAGTTCTTTATCTTCTTCAGTGAGCTCGCGGGAAACGTCGAATACGGCGAGCACGAGATCGGCGGAATCGATGCGCTCTTTGGCGATGTTCACGCCGATGCTTTCCACGAGGTCGGAGGTCTCGTGCAGACCCGCGGTGTCGGCGAGGCGCAGTACCGTGGAGCCCACGCGAACGGTCTCTTCCACCACGTCGCGCGTCGTGCCGGCGAC
>JAZLHN010000109.1:0-3169 GCA_045616815.1 Acutalibacteraceae bacterium | reverse complement strand
GAAACTTTTCACTTGTTCAACAACATTAAGAACGATATATTGTTATAGTTGCTCCCGTTTGTACCTGCTTTTATATAAACGGGTACGGGCGAAGCCCGTCCACATCTCAACTTTCAACTCTCAACTTTCAACTCTCGGCAGGTTAGCGGCGAAGCCGCTAAACTGCAATTTATCGTTTTGTAAACGCAAAAAAAGAGCCCTTCCGGACTCTTTTTCATTTATCTTTATGCTCTTTTTGCCGTGACTGCGTCGGCGTCGGGGAAATCCACTCTTGCAATGTCTGCGCCCACGGCGGTGAGCTTTTTGACTACGTCTTCATAGCCGCGGTCGATGTGGATGATATCTTCGATCTCGGTGGTACCCTTGGCGCAGAGGCCTGCGATGATCATGGCCGCGCCGGCTCTTAAATCGTCCGCCTTGACGGGAGCGCCCTTGAGCTGTGCGCTGCCCTGCACGATGGCGGCTTTGCCTTCGATCTGGATCTGCGCGCCCATGCGGGTGAGCTGATCGACGTAACGGAAACGGTTGTCCCATACGGAATCGGTCACGATGCTGATACCCTCGCAGAGGGAAAGAAGCACGGTGAACTGGGGCTGCATATCGGTGGGGAAGCCGGGATGCGGAAGCGTTTTTACGTTTACGCCGTGCAGTCTGCCGTTGGCATACACGCGGATGGCGTCGTCGTATTCTTCCACGTTCGCGCCGCTTTCCTTGAGCTTCGCGGAGATGGGTTCAAGATGCTTCGGGATCACGTTTTTGATGAGAACGTCGCCGCCGGTCGCCGCCGCTGCTACCATATAAGTGCCCGCTTCGATCTGATCGGGAATGATGGAGTAGTCGCAGCCGTGGAGCTCGGATACACCCTCGATCTTGATGACGTCGGTGCCCGCGCCTTTTATGTTGGCGCCCATAAGGTTCAGGAAGTTTGCTACGTCCACGATATGAGGTTCACGCGCTGCGTTTTCGATCACGGTAACGCCTCTTGCTCTTACCGCGGCAAGCATCACGTTGATGGTAGCGCCTACGGATACCTTGTCAAAGTAAACGGAAGCGCCTAAAAGACGCGAGGCCTTCGCTTCGATCATACCGCCGTCGGTGGAGATCACCGCTCCGAGAGCCGAAAAACCTTTCAGATGCAAGTCGATGGGACGAACACCGCCGAAATTGCAGCCGCCGGGCATCGCCACGACCGCGTGATTGTATCTGCCGAGCAACGCGCCGATCAGATAGTATGATGCGCGTAAATTTTTGGTGAGTTCGTAGGGAACGTTATGGGAAGATACGTGAGTCGTATCGATCACGACCGTAGAACGGTTCAGATATCTGACGCTTGCACCCATCTCTTCAAGAATGTTCAGCATACAGCTGATATCTCTTATATCCGGAACGTTTTCTATCGTAAAGACGTCGTTAGCAAGAAGGGTCGCCGGCAGTATGCCTACCGCCGCATTTTTAGCGCCGCTGATATCGATTTCTCCGTGGAGGGCTTTGCCTCCGCGAATTACGAATTTTTCCACAAGGGCACTTCCTTTTATCCTGTTTTTTACGGCATAACGCCGTATTCCGCCGGGCGGAATCTATATCCTTTTATCGTCCCGTACCGGAAGAGGTACGCGGACGGATGCGTTTTTTCTTAAGACAGTGTCACAGACTAAGTTAGTATAACACTAACTTTTATTAAATAAAAGAGAAATTTAAACTTTTTTTTAAAAACAGATAAATTCGGAAAAAACTACAAAATTCAACAAGTGATTTTGTTTATTCCTATGTGAAGTGCATACGTGGTTCCGTTGATGACCGCCGTGGCTCGGCTTCCCTCCGGCACGGTGAATTCGTATTCTATCCCGTTTTCCGTCTTTTTCCATTGGGATGCAGCCGTGCCGCGTACGGTTTCGATCGAAGCGGATACCATGGTGAGCCGTTCGTCGGTCTCGGGGCGGAATTCGATGTCGGAAAACGCGCAGGAGCCCTCTTGCTGACGGATGCCCGCCATGTTTTCATACATCCAGTCACCCACCGCACCGTAGGCGTAATGATTGAAGGAATTCATGGTGTGCGTTGCGAACCGGCCGTCGGGACGCAGTCCGTTCCAGCGTTCCCACATGGTCGTGCCGCCGTTTACCACCGTGTAGCCCCAAGACGGGAATTCGGTGCGCAGCAGCAGGTCATAGGCGAGTTTCGTTTCACCGATGTCGGAGAGCACGTGCATGAGATAGGGCGTACCCACGAAGCCGGTGGTGAGGTGTCCCGATTTTTTCAGAAGTCCGGTCAGCTGGTTTGCGACGGCTTCTCTGTTTTCTGCGAGATCGAACTGTAAGGCGAGCACGCAGGCGGTCTGGGTATTGCATTTCATCGTGCCGTCGGCTTTGATGTATTCGTCGCGGAACGCCTTCACGACGTTCGGATAGAGCTGCTTATAGAATCCCACGTCTTCTCCGATGATCTCTCCCGCTTTGATGAGCAGGGAGGTCGAATAGGCGAAAAACGCGGTCGCGATGAGGTCTTTGTCAGTCGCGCCGCCCACCGCTTCTTTGTTCGGCAGGTCGAGAGCGAGCCAGTCGCCGAAATGCCACTGGTCGTTGTGAAGGTAGGGGCATCTGCTGCCGTGGAAGCCGACGGACGGGTGCTTCTTGGCGGCTTTGTTCACCATGTAATTCACCCATTTTTTCATCATGCCGAAATTTTCGGTGAGAAAATATGTTTCGCCGTAGGTGAGATACATCTGCCATGGGAGCACGCAGGCAACGTCCGCCCACGCCGCCGAGCCGCCGCCTTCGCCGGCGCTGCACGGGACGAAATTCGGGATCATACCGTCGTCTCTCTGCGCGGTACGCAGGTCGCCGAGCCATTTGCGGAAGAATACGGCGGTGTCGAAATTGTAGCTTGCGGTCTTACAGAAGACCTGCGCGTCGCCCGTCCAGCCGAGGCGTTCGTCTCTCTGCGGACAGTCGGTGGGCACGTCGAGGAAGTTTCCGCGCTGCCCCCACGTGATATTTGAGAAGAGCTTATTGAGCATATCGTCGGAGGTCTTTATAAAGCCGGTCTGCTTTATATCGGAGTAAACGGCGATGGCGGTGAACTGTGCGGGATCGGTGATCTCCATGCCCTTGACGGCGATGTAGCGGAAGCCGTAGAAGGTGTAAACGGGCTTTACCGTATGAACGTTGCC